>JBLHNZ010000127.1:0-9571 GCA_047623245.1 Oceanicoccus sp.
ACTGGCAGTCCATTGGCTCGCATTGTGCCTCCGGGCCTAAAACGTGCACTAGATGACGCGTCAACAGTACCGGCTACATTATCGATATAGCCACCCTTGTGATCGACGTAAACGACGGCGCGAACTGCAAGGTTGTCGTTGACGGGAATATTAACTACGGCCTCGGCATTATTACTCGGGTCGCCTGACTCGGTAAAGGCAGTGCCGAATTTTATTTTACCGCTAAAACCTGACGGGTCGGGCTTGTTGGTAATCAGGCGCACGGTACCGGCCTGTGAGCTGGCTCCATAAAGCGTGCCTTGTGGGCCTGCAAGGACCTCTACCCGCGCCAAATCGGCTGTGTAGACATCGAGGTTACGGCCGGGTTGAGCTAATGGCTGCTCATCGAGGTAGAGGGCAACGTTTGGAGACAAGCCCGCTACACCTGCTGTAGTCAAGTTAGGAGTGGTGGATGCCACGCCGCGAATGTATATCGTGTTTTGTCCCGGGCCACTGCCACCTGCGGTAACGCCAGGAAGTTGTATCAAGTAGTCAGCAAAATTGGACACACCCATTTGTTCCAGCGATTCCTCGCCAAGGGCGGTAACTGCAACCGCTATGTCTTGAGTGCTGGCAGAGCTTTTCGTGGCCGTAACAACAACTTCTTCGATTTGAGCGTGCGTATATGTACTAATGCTGGCTGCGATTACAGCGCTCGCCAAGGCATTGCGTTTAAACATGTAAACTCCCTAATAGTAAGTTTTAGTGTGATTTGTTCGGGGGGGGGGGTGGACATTAATTATTTCGAACTCTAAATAGTTTATAGACTAAGGATTTTTTATCAACCTTATTGGACTAAAATGTCGAAATAAGGGCTTAATGAAGGAGATAGCAGCGAAAAAATATTAAGAGCTCTAACTATTTAATATTAATAAACAAGTGTTAAACTATGAAATTAATTAGACATCAAACTATTAATTGGTAAATAACCTATGAATCCACCCTCCAAGGAACGCTACCTGACCGATTACGAAACAGGTCAGGACAATCTCGAAATTTGGGGTCTGGATGTTCACAATCCGGTATTTTTTGTCAGTGCCAGCCTGATCGTCCTATTTGTCACCGCCACTGTTATGTTTCCGGAACCCGCCAATGTCTTACTGGGTGAGGTTAAGAACTGGTGTCTTACCAACTTCGACAGTTTTTTGATGGGTTCCGCCAGTTTCTTTTTGTTGTTTTGCCTAGGTTTGATTTTTTCGCCGGTCGGTAATATTCGGCTAGGAGGTATTGAGGCTACGCCAGATTTTAGCTATATGTCTTGGTTCTCTATGTTGTTTGCTGCAGGTATGGGTATAGGGCTGATGTTTTGGGGAGTCGCAGAACCTATGGCCTATTTTAGTGGCTGGAGCGGCACACCGTTTTCAGTCGAAGCCTTCAGCCCGCAAGCGGCCGAACTTGCAGTGGCAGCAACCCTCTATCACTGGGGCTTACATGCCTGGGCTATCTATGCCATTGTCGGGCTATCGCTGGCTTTTTTCTGTTATAACAAAGGCATGCCATTAACCTTGCGCTCAGCTTTTTTCCCCTTACTCGGTGACAAAATTTGGGGTTGGCCGGGTCACGTGATAGACATTGTTGCTGTACTGGCAACCATTTTTGGTCTAGCTACGTCCCTTGGTCTTGGTGCATCCCAGGCGTCTGCAGGGTTACACTTTTTGCTTGACATTCCCGATACCCTCAACACAAAAATCAGTATTATTATTGTCGTCACTTTTCTGGCTATCATATCAGTCGTCAGAGGTTTAGACGGCGGTGTTAAGGTGCTCAGCAATATCAATATGGTAGTGGCTGCATTGTTGCTGTTGTTCGTTATTATCGCGGGTCCAACGATGGCTATCATCAGCGGTATTGGTAGCACAGCTGTTGAGTATTTCAGTCAACTGATCCCATTGAGCATCTGGACTGGCCGCGACGACCAGCAATGGATGCAAGACTGGACCGTATTCTACTGGGCTTGGTGGATCAGTTGGTCTCCCTTTGTGGGCATGTTTATCGCACGAATTTCTCGCGGCCGAACCGTGAGAGAGTTTTTAGTCTCTGTTCTTTTGGTGCCAACGTTTGTAACGCTTATATGGATGAGCGCTTTCGGTATCAGCGCTCTAGAACAAGCTCAAAATGGAGTCGGCGAGCTTGCCAATGGTATCAGCTCGGTTAGCCTTGCGACCTTTCAAATGCTCGAGAACTTACCCATTCCCCAGATCACGACAGGATTAGGGATTCTATTGGTGCTCGTGTTTTTTGTTACCTCCTCCGATTCTGGTTCACTCGTCATCGATAGTATTACCGCAGGTGGCAAGCTTGATGCACCGGTGCCACAACGAATATTCTGGGCAGTAATGGAAGGCGTAATTGCCGGGGCATTATTATTCGGCGGTGGCAAGGCGGCACTGGGAGCGCTGCAGGCCGGAGCAATTGCTACTGGGCTGCCATTTACCGTATTCCTGCTGGTAATGTGCTTTACTCTCTACCGAGAATTGTCTGTCACACTTCGTCAGCAACGCTTATCAATCAAGGCAGAAGTACTGAAGTGAACAGATCAAAACGGTAAGGCAGAAACACAAAAACCTTTTCCGATAATTGGGAGAACGATTCGATTATCCAGCATCCCACTTAAGGTTGGAGAAGTATAAAGAAGCCGGCCAGCGATGTTATTCAAGGCAGGCTGTTAATTTACTATTTTTGTGCGATTTGTTGTGATATTTGGTGCGTGCTTAGAAATCTTTTCTGAATGCCAGCAGTAAGCCTTGGCAATTTTATCTCGCAAGAAGCGCTGTTCGCCGATATCTCATCGACGACTTTTAGGTCGTCGCGGTATCGGTAGTCGCTTCGCACTTGGGCTTGCGTATCGGCAATCACAAATTCATTTTGAGCTGAAAGCGACAATGTTTGTTCTTCTTGCAGTGACGTTAGTCGTCTTCTTCTACCAGGGTCATAAGTGAGGTGTTACCGCCAGATGCGGTGGTATCTATACTGACTGTCTTTTCCGTCAGTAAGCGTTGAATCATGTGGTCACTATACTCAGCGGTAATGACAGGTAATATTGCCCCTGTGCGTTTAGCTAGCATTTGTACCATATAGCTAGAGCGATCACTTTCGCTGTCTATTACCACGCCGGCAAGGGCGTCTTCGGCTAATAGCGGTTGTAGATGATGCAGCTTCGCAACTTGGAATACGCCTTCAGGTGCGCCAGTGGCAGTAAACTGGTCGCGGAATTCTATCGCTTCTGCATAGAACAACTCAGATACCACTGAAATTACCACATTTCCCGTTGCCAGAGCGGTCACAATGGACAAAACCCAATACTCGAATGTCACGTTTTTATCCGCGAAACAGACCAGAATTCCTCTGGGTTCGAGGTACAGTACATTGGATTCGCCTGTTGGCCCCGGCAAAATCTTAGGTTTTTTCAGGCGTCTTTCTATACTGATCAACTGCGAGCGGGCGGCGGCTAAAGTGGAATTTAAATCGTCGGCTAGTTCCTCTACGATATCCACTTTAGCAATAGTTGCTAGTAATTGACGGACTGAAGATACACGGGTATTTAAATCCGTTAAAGGCCACACATGCTCGATAGTGCGGGCATTTTTCATGATCTGGGCGGCTTGTTGCTTAGCCTCGCTATTACTTTCCAGAGCTTTATCTGTGTTTGGTAGCAATTCGCTAACGACTCTCGGAGTCGATTTTTCCAGCATAAGGCGTGGCAAGTAATTAGGTCCGCCTGCTTTAGGTCCGGTTCCAGAAAGACCGCGGCCGCCAAAGGGCTGAACACCGACCACCGCGCCAATCATATTGCGGTTCACATATACGTTGCCGGCATGGGAGAGTTTACTTAATTCCAGGGCCCTGACATCAATTCGGGTATGAATTCCCATGGTTAAGCCAAACCCTGTGGCATTTATTCTTTCTACTGTTTGCTCCAATTCATCTGCCTTGAAGCGCACTATGTGTACACAGGGTCCAAATACTTCACGCTTGAGTACGGATATATCTGCAATTTGATAAAGTTTGGGCGCAAAGAATATGCCGTTGTTAGTGGGTACCTTGCACTCATACAACAAAGTCCCATCGAGCTGCATGTCGTCAGCATGGGCTTGTAAGTTAGCCAAAGCTTTCTGGTCAATAACCGGGCCAATATCAGTAGACAAGTAGGCAGGGTCACCCACACTCAATTCCTGCAAAGCGCCGACCAGCATTTCGGTTACGGTATCGGCTATCTCTTCTTGCAAAAATAATACACGAAGTGCTGAGCATCGTTGTCCAGCACTCTGGAAGCCTGAGGCGATAACGTCGTCAACCACTTGTTCAGGCAAGGCAGTTGAGTCAACTATCATGCAGTTTTGGCCACCTGTTTCCGCTATGAAAGGGACCTGCTCACCACCTCTTTGTGCCAAGGTGTTAGCTATAACATTACCCGTTAGAGTTGAACCGGTAAACATAACCGCTTTTATTCGCTCGTCTGGCAACAGTGTTTTTCCCACATCGGGCCCGGCAGCGACCACTGCTTGCACTACATCTGCAGGTAAACCAACGTACTCCATTAGCTGCAAAGCGCGTAGGGCAATCAAACTGGTTTGCTCTGCGGGTTTGGCGATCACGGTATTTCCGGTGACAATTGCTGCAGCCACTTGCCCCAAAAAGATTGCTAGAGGGAAATTCCACGGACTAATACACAGCACGACGCCCCGCGGCGCTAATCGGTCATCTTCTGCGAGTTCTTCTGCCCGAGCGGCATAATAGCGACAAAAATCTACAGCTTCACGGACCTCGTCTACTCCGTCTGTTGTGACCTTTCCTGCTTCTTTTATGCACAGGGCAATAAGTTCATCCATGTTCCGTTCAAGGATGTCAGCGGTACGGCGTAGTAAATTCGCTCGTTCACTCATCGGCGTTTGTGACCAGCTTGGAAAAGCATTATGTGCTCTGGTTAACTTGTCCTCCATCTGCTGTGGGGTATCGAAGTGATGAAAGCCGATTATTTCGTTCGTATTGGCGGGATTACGCACTGCATGACAGCCTTCAGGCACTTGTTTTTCGCTCAATAAATGTTCGTCAAACCAGAGGTCAACGGCTGCTTTCAGTGGAGTGATTTGATTAATGTCGGTGACGTCAAGGCCTTTGGAGTTGTCTCTTTCTTTGCCAAATAACGCAATGGGTTTTTGAATCTGGTCGTTATATTTATATTTTAGCCGTTGGGTTTTCTCAACGGGATCTTCAAGTAAGGATTCTACTGGTCTAGATTCGTCGACTATGGCATTTACAAAGGAAGAATTTGCCCCGTTTTCGAGCAGGCGGCGCACTAAGTACGCCAATAAATCCTCATGTTCACCGACGGGGGCGTAAATCCGGCATTGGATGTTTTCTATGGTGACGATCTGATCATACAGGCTGTCACCCATACCGTGCAGGCATTGAAACTCAAATCCCTCTTTGTCAATGCCAGCCAATTCTATTATCACCGCTGCGGTGTAAGCATTATGGGTAGCAAATTGTGGGTAAATAGTGTCACGGTAATCCAATAAGCGATTTGCACAGGCATGGTATGACACATCTGTAGATGATTTACGGGTAAAAACCGGAAAGTGTTCTAAGCCATCTTTTTGCGCATTTTTTATTTCAGTATCCCAGTAAGCGCCTTTGACCAGTCGCACCATCATTTTACGGCCCACCTTTTCGGTCAATTCCCGTAACCAATCGATAACATACAGGGCGCGTTTTTGATAAGACTGCACAGCCAAGCCAAAACCATTCCAACCACTTAAGTCGGGATCACTGAATACGTGTTCAATAATATCCAGAGAGATATCCAGACGTTCCGATTCTTCCGCATCGACTGTTAAGCCAATATCATATTGTTTTGCGAGCAGGCATAATTGTTTCAGTTTGGGGGGTATCTCTGCCATGACCCTGGCTCTATGAGTGAATTCATAGCGGGGATGAATGGCCGATAGTTTGACTGAAATTCCAGGGCTTTTTCTTGGGCCTTTACCTTTTGCAGCCTTGCCGATCACTTTTATCGCTTGCGCATATGCATCGTAATAGTCGTCGGCATCTTTTTGGGTTCTAGCGCCTTCACCGAGCATGTCGTAGGAGTAAACATAACCTTTACGCTCTTTTTCTTCAGCGCGCTGTACCGCATCTTCAATGGTTTCGCCCATGACAAATTGTTGCCCCATAACCTTCATTGCTATGTTCATGGCTTTACGAATAACGGGCTCGCCAACCTTGCCAAGGGTTTTTTTCAGGAAACCAAATTGATTGCGTTGATTGGCATAATTAACCACACCACCTGTTAGCAGCAAACCCCACGACGAAGCGTTGACGAACAATGAGTCGCTGTTGCCTAGATGAGAGCTCCATTGACCTTTGGATAACTTATCGCTAATTAATTTGTCTTGCGTACGTTTGTCGGGCACCCGCAACAACGCTTCTGCCAGGCACATCAATACCACGCCTTCGGCAGAAGATAGCGAGTATTCGTTGAGCAGCGCCTCAACCAAACCTGTGCCTTCCTGATCATTACGAATTTGCAGCACCATTTTACGTGCCCGATCCCAGGCACGGCTGCGAGCACGCATATTGACTTCTGCATCTGGAAGAATATGTTCCACGGCAAGCTCTTCATCGATTCGATAGAAATCGCGAATTTTTTGACGAATGGCTGAATCGGTGACTAGGTTCCCGTCAAACAACATATGCAACTCCAAAAAGGCAGGGAAATGGAACTTAAAGTATGCTCTTTTTCAAGCGCACTCAACAGGCCGTGGAGTATATAGATTGCTGAGAATTATTCTCGCTTGGACAGACGGCCGGAAGAATATTTTTTGGGCTGAGCGGAGGCAGTTGATAATTGCGGGGTAAATAATGATCATTCGACGAATTTATCGTGTGCCGACAGTTCTCACCATGAAAAATGATTGTCGTTGGCCTGTTTTTTCTACGCAAATTAAGCGTCGGATAACGTTTGTTATCGATCTTTTCATATGTCGTGGCGTTGTTCAGTTATTTTTTCGATCAATCCGCAAGCGTTCGGAAATAGGGATTAGGTGAAGGTCAGTAACGCCACGCTTGTCATCCCTGTGTATTCTGCCGGTCCGATCGCGCAATGCCAGATAATCGTTGAGCTTGAATAGAGTGCTATGTCTGTCGTTGGAGGTGACATTTCCCTCGATGGTACCTTTTTGGCAGAACAAGGTCATATAGTGGCATATATAATGCCAACACTATATAGTGTTGGCCTGTCCTGCTAAAATAAGGAGAATACATGTATACCACAGCACTCGGCATCGGCGCTCTGCTACTGACTTTAGCTTGCGGCACTTTATGGATTCGCGGTATTAGGCGGGTTGCGTTACCCAAAAATCGCTCGGTATTTCTCGTTTCGTTTTTATTTGCTAGCGTATTGGGTGCAATGGCTCTCGTACAGGGCGTAGGTTGGGTCGGCGGAGTACCAGCAGTATTTTCTATTTTTGTCGCCCTGTTTTTCACTTTGACTGTAGCGATTGGTCGTCAAAAAACAGGCGAAGGCACCATCACCGTTGGCGCTTCCCTGCCCGCGTTCACAGCCATCGATGAACACGGTGAAACGTTCGATTCTTTAAATCTCGTAGGAAACCCGGTGCTGATTAAATTCTTTCGGGGCCACTGGTGACCCTATTGCGTCGCCGAGTTACGGCGATGGGAAGAGCTCAGGTCTGAGTTCGATAAGCGCAAACTCCGTATCATTACGATTTCAACCGACACACCGGAACAACTGACATCCGGTCGGGCCAAGCACCAACTGGGTGCGTTGATGTTATCGGACCCGAAGCTAGACGTCACCGATCGTTTCGGTCTGCGAAATACGGGTATTCACTCCGGTATGCCAGGCGGCGCGAAAGCTCTGCCAGTACCCACCTCTTTACTGGTGGATGCGAGCGGCAAGGTGCTTTGGATGGACCAGTCCAAAAACTATCAACAGCGCTCAAACCCTGACTATGTAAACGCGGCACTGAGAACTCACCTCGACTGATCTTTGGGAGGTTTGTCTTGTCAAAGTCTTCAGCTAACGGGATGAAATATTTATCGGCTTTCGGGCTTTTTCTTCTTGGTGAAAGCTGGTGAAAAAGTGGGTTTGTCGAATCTTACTGGCTCTGGCTGCGCTTTTTTTGGCAGTATTTTGGCAGCTCTTCTTTTCATCTCGTCCACCGCTGACTATTGATCCAGCGACACTGGCCGGTGATGGTAGCCGTATTAATTATTGTTTACTGCCGGAACTGGACGGCCGTGGAAAAATGGCGGCCGACATTCCTAAAGGGAATACCCCAGGCTGCGGTTACCGTCATTTTCCGATGCCTATATTGGCACAATGTACCGAACCGCTGACAATAGATGCGGCGGACATCCGTGGGCTCTGGATTGGTGTGGAGGGAGGGCACATTGGCCATGTGGAGCGCGTTGAACAATGCGGTCGTCGCACAGTTATTACCAGTTCGGGCATTATCCATGACGCGGGCCCGAACAGTACGCTCGGAGAAAATTCTAATGATACGGAGGGGGGCGTTGCGTTCAGCGTCGGTAACAAAGAATATTGTCCGCGGACGTCGGCCAGCATGATCTGGAGTGATGGCGTCTTAAATTTTCACGTCTTCGGTTGGGGGCCGATTGTGGTTAAGCGCTACCTCGTTGGGGAAAATCTTATATGGGAATACGCCGATGGCAGCAAAACAAAGATGGAGCGCATATGCAAGCTTCCCGACGACCAGATAACCCCTAAGCCTAGAGGGCCGCGCCTGCGCTTTTTCTATAAATAAACCCAATGCCTGATCAGGAGTTTCTGTAATCAGTAGTTTCTGGATGAAGTCTTCAGCAAGATAAATGGAAAGCAATATTCACTGTGGATGAACGTAAACTGTCGAGGGCCGTAGATCAAGACGGTAATGAGCTGGATGCTCTCCTTAAAAAAGACGAGATCAAAAATCTGCTTTAAGGTCCCTCAAAGCGTTATTCAAAAAAGTATCGGTCAGTCGCAAACTGAATAGTTACGAATATATTGAAAAGTAACCCTGCCGGATTGAGTGCGATGGTTGTGGAATTATGTTCTGTAAGGCTCTATATCACCGTAATATTGCAGCGACCCCGGATCAGGGGATTTGGTAATAGCGTGAACCGATGCTGTCATTCGCCGCAGTTAAATTTACAGCACAGGGCAGGGCAGTGTATTAAATAGCCACCCTTGGTTTTCGCAGTTTCGAGGGTTTTCCTTGTTAAAATCTACGAGAGTCTTCGGCAGTAAAATCTGAAACTCCGTTCCTGTATTTGCATTACTGTGGCAGACAATGTGGCCGTTCATCGTATCGACCAATTTTTTTACAATGTTCAAGCCAAGGCCTGAATAATTGCGATCGTTGTTTGATGTGACGGGATTAAATAGCGTTCGCTTGATCTCTTCTGGCAACCCAGTGCCGTTATCGCGCACACTAATTAACACACAGTCGAGGCCGCTAAAACTTGCATGGTTATCACTGCTAATGTGTATTTGGCCACCTTCAGGCAA
>JBLHNZ010000128.1:0-9495 GCA_047623245.1 Oceanicoccus sp.
CGTCGTGAAGCACAATTGAGAACCGTGCTTCCGGCCCTTAACGTCGATAAGATCGTCGGATCCAACTTCGATATCTTCCACAAAAATCCGGCCCATCAGCAAAACTTGCTGGGTAATCCGTCTAACTTACCCTTCCAGTCCGACATTGCTGTAGCAGGATTGGAATTCAACTTAACGGCGATTGCTCTAAAAGATAGCAACGACAATCATCTTGGCACGGCGGTGCAATGGGTAGACACCACCGAAGAAAAAGACGCGCAACGTCAGATTGAAGGTCTTATTGCGTCAGCGATTAAAGGCGAGCTGGATACCCGCATTGAAACCGCTGAATATCAGGGTTTCATGAAGGGACTCGGCGACGGTATTAATAATTTGATGGATAATATTGTCGAACCGGTAAATGCAGCGATTAATGTTGCACAGGCCTTAGCAGAAGGCGACCTAACCCAATACATGGATGGCGATTATGGCGGTGAGTTTCTTGCTCTGTCCAATGCCATGAATGACTCCATTGGTAAATTATCCGGTATGGTCACGGAAATTCGCAGCGCTTCAACCAATGTGTTTAGTGCCGCCAGAGAGATCGCCCAAGGTAATGATGACTTAAGCCAACGCACTGAATCGCAAGCGTCGAGCCTCGAAGAAACCGCGTCGGCGATGGAAGAGTTAACTACGACCGTGCAACAGAATGCCGAGAACGCGAGTGAAGCCACCAAACTCGTCACCGGTGTATCCGTCAAAGCGAGCAGCGGCGGCGCCGTTGTTAACAATGCCGTTATTGCGATGGAAGAAATCAACAAGTCCAGCAAGCAGATATCCGACATTATTGGCGTCATCGATGAAATCGCGTTCCAAACGAATCTACTTGCGCTAAACGCGGCGGTAGAAGCCGCTAGAGCGGGCGAACAAGGACGCGGCTTTGCTGTTGTTGCAGCCGAAGTTCGTAGCTTGGCGGGGCGCAGTGCAGCAGCGGCCAAGGAAATTAAAGGCCTCATTAACGACAGTGTCGAAGCGGTTGGCAAAGGCACCAAGTTAGTCGATGAAACCGGTCAAACATTCGCTGAATTGGTCGCCTCCGTAGAGGAAGTTGTGACCATGATTGCCAATATTGATACCGCTAGTAATGAACAATCGGCCGGCATAGGTGAAGTCAGTCAAGCTGTGTCGCAAATGGACGAAATGACGCAGCAAAACGCAGCCTTAGTGGAAGAAGCGTCCGCATCCAGCAAAGCCATGGAAGATCAGGCACAATCGCTGATCGATCAGGTAGGTTTCTTTCAGGTCGGTGATGAAGAAGAAGTGAATACCTCACATAGGAGTGCTGTTCCAGCGCGCAGAGGTAGTGCACCGCCACAGCGAAACTCCTCGCCGCGCAGCGTAGCCCCACCAAATCGAAAAGACACAGCGCCCCGCCCCCGGGTCGCACCTACTCGGCCATCAGCATCAAAGCATGATGACGAGTGGGAGGAGTTTTGATCGCTAATAGAGCCGAAGAGCACCAGCTCAACGATAAGGAATTCAAATTTATATGCACGTTAGTTTACGATACGACAGGTATTGTACTGGATGAACGTAAGAAGGAAATGGTGTATCGGCGCTTAATGCGCCGTACCCGTGAATTAAAGATTGGCAGCTTCAGCGAGTACTGCCAATTACTCAGCTTAGAAAATAGTCACGAACTGCCCGACTTCATCAATAATATCACGACGAATCTCACGAGTTTTTTTCGTGAGATTCATCATTTTGAGTATCTGGCGGAAACCTTTATACCGCAGCATATCAAAGAGTTTGCCAATAGTCGTCGTCTGCGTATTTGGTCCTCGGCCTGTTCGACAGGCGAAGAACCATATAGCTTGGCTATCACCTTGCGCAAAGCGATGGGGTCGGTGATCAATAGCTGGGATACCCGAATCTTAGCCACCGATTTGGACACCGAGGTTTTGTCAAAAGGAAAAAAGGGGGTTTATAAGACCGACCGAATTAAAGACCTGTCGCCTGAAATATGCAAGCGTTGGTTTAAAAATGGCTCGGGAGACAACGAAGATAACGTCAAGATCGACCCTAGCCTTGCCGACCTAATCACCTTCAAGCAATTAAATCTATTGCATGAATGGCCGGTAAAAGGCCCTTTTGATGTCATTATGTGTCGAAATGTCCTTATCTATTTTGACAAGAAAACTCAAAAAGCGCTCGTCGAACGATTTACAGAGCTGCTTCGTCCCGGCGGGCTACTGATTCTTGGTCACAGTGAAAGTATTGCCAAAAGCTTTGGCGATCTGAAGCTCCGGGGTCACACGATTTTTGAAAAACAATGATGACAAAAACCCTACCGCATACGGAGAATAAACCACTGACTTTGAATACGTGGAACATGACCAATGATAGCTAGACATCGCAGTGACGAAGCGCCCCAATGCCTTCGCGGTTTTGAAAAAATAAGCCGTTACTGGGACCGGCGTCACGACTGCTTCGTCGCAAAAATACTCCCAGGTGAATTTTATGTAAGCAGAGAAGCTGAACTGATCGCTACGACGCTGGGTTCCTGTGTTTCCGCCTGTATTTGGGACTCTCAGGCGGGTATCGGGGGCATGAATCACTTTATGTTACCCAATACCGAGCAGGCAAAAGATCAGGTTGTGTGGGGTAATGTCGCCAGCGACGCGACGCGTTACGGCAATTATGCCATGGAACATCTCATCAACGAACTGCTCACCAATGGCGGCTTGCGTCGAAATTTACAAGCGAAGATATTTGGTGGCGGCAAGGTATTGAAACAACGCAATGATGTGGGGGCAAAAAATGTCGCGTTTGTCATCGAATATCTGGAACTCGAAAAAATATCTGTCATTTCCCGTGACTTGGGTGACGACTATCCTCGGAAGGTACTATTTGACCCCATAACCGGACGGGCGATGATGAAGAAGATCCTAAATCTTCACAACGATACAATAGCTGCTCGTGAAAAAATTTACAAAACCTCGCTGGCAAAAAAACCAACCGAGGGCGATATCGAGCTCTTCTAACGGCTCTTTATTAATCGGCTCTAACCGCACAACCGAAAGTGTTTAAACAGTAGTTTTGTGTATTACTCAAAGACAGGGCGAGGCTCAATACACAATCACAGTTTTATATCTGTAGACGGCATACTTACACTTTGACAAACCTTCATATGCCCTGTGCTGGCTATCCTACTCTGTGAAGCTAAGAGCTGACGCTATATATTATTACTGCAAGTCAACAAGAGAATTTAAAAATGCATGATAACGGCGTTGTAAGTTACATACTTGTTCACGATTCGCATTCAGAATCAAAGAACGCTATTCAGGACTTTTGCCACAACAATCAACTTATCAGACTGCGAGAACCCAAAGCCGATATCTTCGAAATGCTGCGTCGAAACATTAACCTAGGAGCGATCTTTTTAGCGGAGGACAAAGGAAATTCTGACGGTGATGGCGTAAATCTCGGAGTCAAAATACATAAACTACGACCAGAAGTTCCCATTTTCCTGCGCACAAACACTGTAAAAAATCGCGAAGACTTGCCCGAAAGAGCCCAGCATTGTTTTGCTGGAATTTACCATTTTGACCGTATACACCAATTACAGGACTTAATAAAAACCCATATATTTAGCGACGATTACCCCAACCACATAGTCAACGCAATACAGACGCTATCCACAGAAGTCATTAAGTCGCAGTTAATTGATATGACCGTCACCGTCGATAGCCCTTCTTTAGTTAACGACCGCTTTATTCACGGTAACCTGCACTCTATCATTCCATTGGAAAGTAGCTGGTGCAAAGGTCATATGATGATACAGGTAGAACAAGAAGACATTGGACAGCTGATCAACAGCGGTCAGACATTTTTAGGTACTGAAGACTCCGCCGGCTTCCGCGACATCAACGGATGGTTAAGTGAAATGACCAATTTAATATGGGGAATTTTAAAAAGTAAACTACTATCACAAATAAGCAACGACCTGCCCATTAGTGATGTACAGCTTCCTGTTATCACTAATCATAACGAGTCTTATATTACTTTTGGCACATCCAAGCCCTATCTTTCTATTAGGTACACCTTCTCAGACAATCATGCAAAAGTGCCAGACATTACTCTTTACCAAAAGTTTATTTTTAGCATTACTTGGACGCCAACTCTTGCCGCAGAATATCAAATAGTACTAAACGAAGACGATGACGATTGTCTTTTTTAGCAACAGATCTATAACAATGTTGTTCCAACTATCCAATACCGCTGTTATATCCAGTATTCAGCGGCGTCTCTAGTCTTTCGCTATTGAGATTCAGACCAACTTTTTACTGTATTTGGGAGTCACCCAAAGTGTTACTTAAATCTAATCGTGCGAATTTTGATATAACTCCATGGGCAGGTTACCCTCAAACCGTGCGCTATGGGACTAATCACGGACGTGTTTGCAATCTTTGCCCCATGTTCAGTCCTATGTGTTATTCCAACGATTGATCTGCGGCCGCAGAAACTGCCAACAAAAACAGATAATGCCCTTGACATCATCGTCACTTATGACGATACTCAAACTCATGCAATATACCGGCGGAAAAAATTCAAACGGCGCGTATCAGACAATCATCAATCTGATACCCCCGCATAGTACCTATATCGAGACACATTTGGGCAGCGGTGCTATTTTACGCCTAAAAAAAGGCGCCACAACAAGCATAGGCATTGACATATGCCCCAAAGCAACGCGCTCATTTCCTCCGCAAGAGAGAACAACAATCGTCAATCAGGACGCTCATAGCTTTTTGCTAAACTTTCCATTCACAGGGAATGAATTTGTTTACGTCGACCCACCGTATCTAATATCCAGCCGAAAATCGAAATCGTTATATGAGTTTGAATACAGCGATGTACAGCATGAAGAACTACTAGAAATATTGCTCAACCTCCCCTGCAATGTCATGTTGTCGGGTTACAACTCTGCACTTTACGCCGAAAAACTCGACGACTGGTATTGCACAACGTATTGCACTAGGGACAGGAGCGGGCAGCAAGTGATCGAATATCTATGGATGAACTATCCCCCGCCGACGCTCTTACACGACTATCAATATTTAGGCGAAAACTTTAGAGATAGAGAAAGAATAAAACGCAAGCATCTTCGCCTAAAGAACAAAATACTGGACCTTCCCATTAGAGAAAAGAACTTTCTAATCAACGAATTATTAAAGAGCAGTGATACCAACACTGAATTACTCAGCATAAAAATAAACTAGAAAGAGGACATAACCATGACAACCCTAGCGAACGCAGAGTCTATGATTGAATTGAAAAGCCTATATCGCAAGCTTGCCTCTATTCACCATCCCGACAAGGGTGGCAATTCAACTATCATGCAGAAGATAAACAATCAGTATCAGACTATGCAAAAGAAGATAAGACAAGCAGCCAACGAATACAATAATAGCAACTGGGTTGAAAAAGCCTCAACAGACAACTTTTCAGACATCAAAATTGGGACAATAGTATTCGTCAATGGCACCGTATGCGAAGTCATTCAAGTCAATAGCAATACCTTTCATGCTGTAGCGACCAGCCACAATAGGCAGGCGGTATTTTGTAAAACAACAGGCTATGGCAAATATAATCGCAAAATAAAAGCGAGTTTCAGTCAGCAAAGAACGAAATAACAACATTAAATAGCCCGACAGCGTAGCAAACCATGTCCCTCTATCCTGTCGGGCGGATAGGCTTGCGATGAAAGAGTTCGTCTACCAGCCAACAATTATTTCTATGCACCGTGCAGAAGTCTGTCTCTCTTTATAAGACCAAGCCTGCCAAGGTAAACAATCAGAAAATACCTAGCGCGAGTGACCGCTCTCGGCATTCGAAGTCGCTTCTCTGCCGAAACACAATTTTTCAGTTATATATTCCTGTAGATAAAGTAATTAGGCGCTAACTTAATCCATAGCAGGCATGGCACTCAGTAGATAAGCGCTTCCGTCCGCTCAGACATGGTGTGGCACTACTCTGCGAATAACAGACAAGATATGGTATTCAGGCGCCCCAACATTCACCTAAGTTTTCTGGATTTCGCAAGACCCATCAATAACAGGCATGTACCACAGACGCCGATCTTTCAATTCGACAAGGACTATCTGTTGACGTAGCCTCCAAAGTGCCAATGCGTATCTTTTAAACGACTCCGGCCTCTTGTCCGTCATCAAGAAATCGAATGATTTTCGCGATTCAATTCGGGCATTGCAATTTGAGGATATTGTTAGCCAGCTATCTCAGCATATTCAACAACGTTTAGAACATATTAACGAAGTAGCCGTATTTTCCCACACTGAAATCGCTAACGCCGCTGACGAGAAAGAGTTGCAAGTCGCCGCGAAAAAGCTCCAACTTTTGCGGGGCAACTTCCACTCACAAAATATCGTACAGAGAGTAGCACAGGAATCTATGAGTGAAGGGGCATTGAGCTATTTTAGTCACCTCTATAGGAATAATAGCTATGTCTATATCGAGTAATTTGAAAGATCATGCGGCAACGATTACATTAGTTAATCGTTTCGACTTCATTACCGTAAAAGAATTTCGACAAGTATATTCCGCTGTTAAAGCTAAGTCGTATATTGTGGACTTTCGGCACACCGAGTACATGAATAGTTCGGGACTTGGTATGCTGTTAAATAGGCGTCTTCATCTTAAAGATCTAAAAGCGGCAATCAAACTTACCAATTGCCGACCCCAAGTGAAAAATGCACTCTTAATTTCGTGATTCGAAACTGAATTTCCCATAGATTAGGATAAGTGCCTTAATCGTCGAAGATAGCACGTCTACCCGCTATTTTCGCTCATGTATCGTTGAAGAAATGGGCCTTTAATGCATACTTGTTGCAGCGGCGAGGAAACGTTGGCATTTGTCGCAAGTGACGCATCTCATCCCGATGTAATCATAATGGCTATTGGACTGCCCGGCATCGACGGGTATGAAACCTGTTTTCGCATTAAGGCAATGTCAGCCATTCGTCACCTCCCCGTCATTTTCCTCGCCAGCGTTAAAGATAATGACATTCTCAGTAAATGTTTAGACGTTGGCGAGGACTACGTTGCCAAGCCATTTACCGAAGAAATGATCACCGCCAAAATTACAGCTCACCGAAGTGTGCCTGAAGTCTAGCAGCAGCTAGAAAATCAATACACGGAGCTGCAACGACTCCAGTATTTGACTAGCCTCGAACACAAAATAGTGGAGAATATATTTTCCAAACAGTTCGAAAAACATATCTGTGTAGCCGATAATTTTCGCTATTAGATCTCTCCAAAATCAGTATCTAACGGCGATTTTCTCCTTACATTTTAAGGACCATCCGGAAGCCTTTGTATCGCTATAGGAGACGTAACAGGACACGGCTTGCCCGCAGCAGTATGTGCGGTTCCCGTATACACTACTTTTCTTTCAACGGCGGTAAAGGTATTGGGGTCGGATCGTTAGCCGCCCAAATGAACTCGGCGCTACTCGGCATACTACCGGACAACATGATGTTGGCAGCGAGCCTACTCGAATTAAATAGTGCTGGAAACACCTTAACAGAGTGGTCGAGAGGAATGCTTCCAATGATTTGGGCCGATGGTGGCGGTAATCTAAAACAGCTTATTAATCCGTCACACTGCCCCTAGCGATGTTAGAAGATCACAGATTTTCTCATGATATCCAAGTATTTCACGTCGACGAGGGCGACAAGATCTACCTGTTTACCAATGGAGTAGAAGAAAGCTCGAACAGCAGTAACGAAATATTTGGTGAAACACCCCTGCACATTTTATTCGACGGCAGTGATGATGACCTGTTTGATTGCATAATCGATCACCTTAAAGAATTTACTGGAAGTCAAGAGCAGGATGATGGCGTTACGTTAGTTGAGATTTGCAGTATCGCCAACGAAAGCCCGATTTCCATTAGCGGTGGGCCTGAAGACGATATACGGTTCTGCCGTGGAATCTTAGCTACCGCCTTGATGTTAATGATATAAAAATGGTCAATCCTGTACATCAAATAATTTGTCAACTGTCAGGCTCGGTCGGCCTCTATGTTCACCAGGACTGCCTATCAACGATTTTGTCAGAATTGTTTAATAACGCTTTAGAGCACGGCTTACTTGAGCTGGACTCTTCAATCAAGGAAACAGACGACGGGTTTCTGCGGTATTACCAGCTGCGTCGCGAGCGGTTGGAGCGCTTAGAGGACGGATTCATAAACATTGATATCCAACTAATAAAAATAGACAACCAATCAGTAATCGAAATAGAAGTCAAAGATTCAGGAAAGGGAATTTGCGACGAAGCCGACGCTTCACCATCTATTGACCACGCATTTGGAAGAGGCATCGACATTGTGCGGAAACTTTGCGACAGCATCGAATATAGTCACGGCGGCAGCAGTGTAACTGTGCGATATTTGCTCAAGAAAAGAGTTTAAGCAATCGAAAATGACGAATCCTTTCGACACTCTATACGCGCTATATACTGAGGGGATCATCATCACACAACGTCATCCTCCCACTCGTATGACATCTCTTCCCAACGATAATCTGTAATCGAGTACCAAACCTACGGAGCCGCGACCTATGTAATTTTCGCGCCAATCTGGTATTCTATCGCGCAATTAAACGACAGGACGATCCAGTGACAACACTCTACGGCATTAAAAATTGTGACAGTGTCAAAAAAGCCAGGCGCTGGCTCGAAGCAAAGCCCGTTGCCTATACATTTCACGATGTGAGGATAGACGGGATAACGGCCGACCAGATAAAACATTGGATAGAAACTTTGGGCTGGGAAGCCGTCGTCAATAAACGAAGTACAAGCTGGAAACAGCTTGATCAGACAGTACGCGAGAATATGGATGAAAAAACCGCAGTCGACGAAATATTACTTAATCCGACGTTGATAAAACGCCCTGTTTTAGAGAATGAAGGTAATCTCGTCATCGGTTTTAAAGATTCTATTTATGCAGAACTATTTTAAATTTTTCAATTTACCTAGGTAACACATATGAGCGAGAAAATTTTCAGCATTGGATTTGGTGTCGGCACCCAGAATAAAACTGGCGATTGGTTGGAAGTATTTTATCCTAACCCCCTAATTAATCCAGACCAAGATCTAGTTAACGCAGTCACTCAAACTCTTGGGTACTCTAATGGCAATCAGTCTATCGAGCTAAATAAAGATCAACTCGAAACGCTGGAGTCAACGCTAAGGGAATTAGGTCAAACAGAACAGGCTGATATTATCGAGTCTTTCAAATTGAGCCTCAAACCGTTGGTCGCAACAATTCTTGCCAAAGACGAAAACCCGGAATCGGTTCCAGAGGGATACCTGAAACTCCATCTTTTATCACATCGCTTAGTAAGGCCTCATGCCGTAAATCTCACTGGCTTATTTGGTATATTACCTAACGTCGCCTGGACTAATAAAGGGGCAATTGACGTGACTGAACTTGCT
>JBLHNZ010000129.1:0-9483 GCA_047623245.1 Oceanicoccus sp.
TCAACATGTGTCGGGACGAAGACGAGTACAAAGAAGTCTTTCGTCGATTCTATTGCGCCGTGAAAAAATATATTGGTATCGATGTCGAGTCGTTGGGATTCATTCCTACAGACGAAAATATGCGCTCGGCCGTCGTAGCCCAAAATCCTGTGGTCATGATTAACGATCATAGTCCTTCCAGTCGTCGTTTCTCAATATTGGCGAAAAATCTTAAGGCTAATTCCGGACGATCTCCGACCCCTAAGTCGTTCAGTGCCTATTGGCACGGTCGGTTTAAGCAAAAAAACCAGCCGGAAACCAATCATTCTTTAGCGCATGACGCAAAGAGTGGCCATTTGTCGGAACTACGTTCTCGAACTCTGTCGTTGATTGAGAATGGACAAACTGACTCTCAGTTAGTGCAACTGATGATTCAAGACAGTGTGGATGCTTTCATTAAACGATACGATCGCGTGCCCGTTGATTTGATGGGTCTTATTGAGACAGTAGTGTCGTCGTCGAACCAGGACCATCTACTTTTGCGAAACATAGCGGAACAGGTTAAACCGTGGGCAGACACGGGTACGCCGCGAAGTGAGGAGCTTTACTTGCCATCGATTAGGGCTCTTAATCCAGTCAATCATAAGTTTGGTGACGGCCTTCAAAGTTCAAGTTGCTCAATAAGCAGTAATAGCGAAGGGGTAACTCACGGTGTTTTACCAGTGTTGGCTGTCGACAAATTTCTAAATGAAGAAACGTCACCTGCGTCGAGTACGATTCTAGAGACGACTATTACCGAAATTGCCTCCAAGGAGGAGCTATCATCAGGGGCGCAGCCGAGCTATCAAAAAGCAGATATCGAAAAAAGTTTGCCTCGTACGAGCGTCAAATCTGATTCTTCATATATACCGAATTCTGCCGATCATCGGCCGCACTTATTTAGCGCGGAACGTTTCGGTTCACAAGAATTGTTGGTAGAGAACTTACGAAAGAGCTATGCGAACGGAAAAACTATTGAAGAATTTCTAGAGACACTGACAACATAATCACGCCAGTTTATTTTTAGATTATTAGACGTAGTTATCTTATAAGTTAAGTAGGATACTGGTGCTGCACGACGTTAGTCTCTATGATTGACCAAGATCGTTTCATACCGGGAGAAAAGCCCATGTTGGAGATATACTGTGCGCCTTACAGTAAGACAGAACCGCAAGCCCGAACTAAAAACTCACGGGAGCTTGGTGAATAAGACTGACGCGGTTAGCAGTTTGTACGAAAAAGCGCTACAAAATGAGACTATTTTGCGGCGGTATCAAAAGTTCGAGTTAGAACTGTTGGATCTAGTGGATTTCGAATCCTTACTTGATGTGCTACTCCAGAGCAGCCTTGATTATTTTCAGCTAGATAGCGTCGAGCTTTGGCTCTTTGATCCACAAAACACTCTGACTGAGTTGCTACCCGAAGAGGTGTCTTATCCAGGTAGGCTTCGCCTATTGAATCGATCCAGTGAGCTTGATGAACTGTATTTGGATGAAATGAAGGTTAGCTTAATCGCTATAGCTGATATTAAGAAGTACTCACTATTCCCCGATATAAAAATCCAATCTGCGGCAATGTTGCCTCTCGTAAGACACGGTGTATTAGTTGGAAGTTTACACTTCGGCGCCAAAGGCCATAAACGGTTTACTGCGGATAAATCAACGGATTTCATCACCCATTTGGCTTCGATCGTAGCTGCATGTTTGGAAAATGTTGTTAATCGCGAGCGATTGAATCGTTTGAGTTTATATGACGTGTTAACTCGGGTGAAAAACCGACGAGCTTTTCATCAGGCTTTAGATGAAGAAATATCTAGAGCGGGAAGGAGTAATGATCCGCTCAGTCTGTTATTTGTAGATTTAGACCACTTCAAGCAAATAAACGATACATACGGCCACCCAATGGGTGATAAAGTATTAAATATCGTTGCTCAGTTTATGAACGAGCTACTGCGAAAAACCGACCATGTATGTCGTTATGGCGGCGAAGAGTTTGCATTGGTTTTACCCAATTGCGACAAGCAGTTAGCGCTCGAAATAGCTGAAAGGATTCGTATTCAAGTGAGTGAGTTGTCGATTGAAAACGAATCGGATGTTGAAGAATTGGGGTCGCATGTCAGTATCACTTTATCTATTGGTGTTAGCTGTTGGCTTCCGGCGGAAGCCAGCGTTGTTTGCACGGAACAAGAGATGGCAAAAATTTTGGTGGAGTGTTCCGATCGAGGATTGTATCAGTCAAAATCCAAGGGACGTAACAAAGTATTTTATGTAAGCCTGACTCAGCATTTAGGAAGCTTTACCAGCCAAGAAAACATAGATTCAGCTTGATAATGTCATTTGTTGTAATGTTTTTTGGGAGCATGGCGCAAAAATTTACCTGATAAATTGGATTGCCTTCATACAGATGCCCACGGCCTTGTTTTTCCTGCCAAGACTAATTGGATCTAGTTACGTCTCCGAACATACATAATAACCGCAAAATAGTGTTGCTTGAAAGTTAACTGTGCTCATCGACAAGATCTCAACTACTATGTTAGTAGCGTCTGCAATAACTAGACAGTGCAGAAATGTTCGAATTGAGTATCTCGGTCATAGGTTAAAATTCTATTGTACGTACGATTTTGGAAGTTATGAATATAAGGGTCAAAAATTATACTGCTACTTTGTTATCGGCAAAAGTCGCGCCGTTACTTGCGTCTTGTTGCAGGTCTTTCTCATTGTTAAGCGTGTCTGGAAAAAATATCTTTAAGTTTCAATTTTTTTGGGCCTGTATCTCAATACTCTGTTTTAGTATTTCTGGAACAGCAGGCGAATCATCGCTTCGTTCTAATAGTGTCTCAGGTGAGCAGTCAAAGGCCGATCAGAGTAGTAGCGATGGCAGTGGTGAAATCAATGTGGAAGAAAAAAAGCAAGAGCAGAGCTGGATAGAGAGAAGCAGTTGGTGGTTGTTAGACACCCAGAGTGTCGTCTCTCAGGCCGTACAGCATACAGCCATGAGTATTGATCGCTATATCGCTCGCGACAGCTTTGATGAAATGGAAAATAATGAGAGTTATGTTCGGCTGAGAATAATTGAACGGTTTGGTGAATCTGGGCAGCGAGAGTCGGAAGCGCGTATAAGTGCGAAAGTAGATTTGCCTAATAGTGCGCGAAAACTCAAACTAACTTTCGATACGGATCCCGACGATTTTGACTCTATCGAAGACAAACATCGTGATATTGGTATCGGAACCAAGCTTTCTGATAAAAAGAAGCAGGAAGCAACGGTCGGTTTAGCTCTGGAAAATCTTTTGTTAGACAACTGGAAAATGAAATTGGGGGCGGGAGTTCGCTTGCGATCTGCGCTGGATCCCTACGCGAGAGCGAGGTTTTCACGCTATCACACATTTAACGAAAACTGGAGTTCTCGGTTTAGAGAAACTTTTTTCTACTATAATTCAAAGGGTTGGGGGTCTGATAGTGAAATTGATCTATATCGGCCGCTAAAGAATGACAGGTTGCTCCATCTCAGTTTAGGCGGGCAATATTTGGACGATGAAAATAATTGGGAATGGGTTCACGGCATGTCTGTCAATCAACGGCTTGATCGAAATAATGCCCTGGAGTACCAAGTTGGTGTAAGTGCCAATAGTAAGCCGGCAGTCAGAGTGAGCAATTACTGGGTGCGATCTAAATGGCAACATCGCCTTTTTAAAGATTGGCTCTATTTTAATGTTACACCGGAAGTGACTTTCCCTCGAGACGAAAGTTTTAGTGCCACTTTCCTTATTAACTTTGAGTTGGAACTGTTTTTTTCTAAAGATCCAGAGCTTCGAAATAAGCGCATTCGCTATTAGATATAAATCATTATTGATGTTCTTTCCAAATGCCTAATCTCTCATTTCTCGGTTGATTTGACCACTGTCGTTTTTCTGAGTCATGTCGCAAAGCGAGCCCGACGATCGATGTCTTTCACAAGTTAGAACTTATGGTTTATCTTGGCTCGGCTAATTGTCCCTGTCTGTCCGATATCAAAGTATGGTGCGGGCAATGGGATTTTTGGCTGTCCGCCAACGGGAAAAGTCGCTATTACCTTGGATGGCTCCAGACGACTGAGGCCTAAAAGGTTGCTGGCAGTTAGATTGAGGCGCGGCGAACGGTATTTTTTTGCGCTCGCAGCGGGTGTTTTCTACAATAAAATTTTCGTTTGGGCTAGATATCGACTGGTGCGTAAAGATAGATCTGGTAGAATCAGTTTTCGAATTTTCTCACACTTGCTATCGAGTGAATTTTCCTTCAAAAGTAACTTCTATCAGGTAATTAACGATGAGTCTTGCTGACAAAGTATTGGCCGTAAATAATGACTTTCCCATTCGCACGCAAAGTCCAGTGCATAGCGGTAAAGTACGTTCTGTTTATTGGTTAACAGAAACGGATAGTCGACGCTTGATTGAAGAAAAAGGCTACGACGTAGCAATTGATGCGCCGTTGGCGATTATGATTATTAGCGACCGAATCTCGGCATTCGAATGCATATGGCATAGCGAAGGTGGGATGAACGGTGTGCCCGGTAAAGGTGCGGCCTTAAATGCTATTTCCAATCATTGGTTTAAGTTATTTCGCGAGCAGAATCTTGCAGATAGTCATATTCTCGATATACCGCATCCTTTTGTGTGGATAGTGCAAAAGGCCAAGCCGGTAATGATTGAAGCGATAGCTCGGCAGTACATAACCGGCTCTATGTGGCGAGCCTATCAAAACGGGGAGCGGGAATTCTGCGGCATCAAGATTGAAGAGAATCTCGAAAAAGACCAGAAATTACCTAAGTTGCTAATTACACCGTCAACCAAGGGTGTATTGGAAGGTATTCCCGGCGTACCTGAAGCCGACGACGTTAATGTGACGCGCGAAAATTTGGTGGATAATATTGATGCTTTCAAGTTTCGAAGTGAAGACGACATTTTTGAATACGAAAGGTTACTTACTGAAGGTTTTAATGTCATTAGTCAGGAACTCGAAAAATTAGATCAAATATTTGTCGATACAAAATTCGAGTTTGGATATGTTCGCGACAAAAACGGAAAGGAAAAATTGATATATATGGACGAGGTTGGCACCCCGGACTCGTCGCGTATATGGGATGCTTCCGCCTACCGGGACGGTAATATCGTCGAAAACTCCAAGGAAGGGTTTCGTCAGCTACTACTCAATTTTTTTCCGGAGCCCGATATTCTTTTGAATAAGAATCGTATGGAAGAGCGCTATGATTTGGCTCGCAACAATGCACTTCCCGATGCAGTTATGATGGCTGTGTCGGAGACTTATATCAATATTGCAGAAAAAATAACCGGTGAGAAGCTGGAGATTAGTGAAAACCCGAGGACAGAAATTATTGATATATTGCGCAGTGATTACGGGTTGGTAGATTAGTTGGTCAATTGAAGTTGTGTTTGTTAGCGTATGGTACCAGCCTTACGCTAACTGACTTCCAGCCAATTGATGCCATCTTCTTGATCCGCGAGAATTATGGAACGATTGTGTCCGTACACGTCGCATATCGCTTCTTTGGCTAGTTGTTCAGTATTATTTTTTTCACTGATGTGGGAAATAACCAAATGTTGAAGTTGTTGGTGATCAATATTTCGTAACAAGTTGGCGGCTTGGTGGTTACTTAAATGTCCCCATTGGCCTCCGACGCGCAATTTTAAAGATGGCGGGTACGGGCCCATAGACAGCATCCTTGGGTCGTGATTACATTCAAGCATGAGCGCATCACAATTTTTATAACTCTCTATAACAAATGGAGTGATATTCCCCAAATCAGTGAGTACTCCGAGCGTTTTTTGTGCGGATCGGAAAACAAATTGACAGGGTTCCCTAGCATCGTGCGGGACGGCAACCGGCATTATTTCAATATCTTGTATATCAAAAGTTTTGTGGCAATTAATGAGATTGATTGACGGCAGTTTGTTTAGACCATCGTATTGCATGCTGCCATGAGTTAAGTAAACGGGTAACTTAAACTTTCGTGCAAATGGGCCTACGCCTTTTATATGATCGCTGTGCTCGTGAGTAACCAGTATTGCTGTGAGCTCTTCCGGTTGATGGCCGAGAATGGCGAGTCTGCGAATTGTCTCCTTTATCGTAAATCCACAGTCTATCATTAGCAAGCTATTAGCTGACTTGACGAGTGTTGCATTTCCCTTGCTACCACTACCTAATGATGCGAAATTCAGTGTCATGGTATTTAGGATATATGACGTTTTATTAGTCGTAATAGGCTTTCAGTTTCAGCTTTCTCCATGACTGCATCATCTTGTCTTTTGATAGTCACTTCGACGCTTTTTTCATTGAGCTCTTTTACGCGAATCAAATAGTCGATTCCGTCACTGTCTTTTGTGTCGCTACCGGTAAACAGCGATGCAAAAAACCCGGGTTCGTCATCATCGGCGTGTTTCTCAGAGTAACTAACAAAATATAGATGTTTGCTGCGGTCGAGATCATCAATACTATATCCTGCTTTGTCGAGCGCACTGCGTAAGGATGCCCAAGCGCGGGGAAAAGGTAGCTGCAGTTTTATCGAGGGTTCTCTTTCCAGGTTTTCTGTAATGTTCACTCGTCCAGAAGAGTTGATAGTTTGCTGGGCGAGCATTGAAACAGCGGCCGCATTTGTACTATTAGCCAGATATTGAGCTAGCTCGGTTGTTAAAAGCTCCTCGCGCTCATCATTCGAAGAGTCTGCCGGCCAGTCTCCGGTTCCCGTACTAATGTCGGCTTGCAGGACATAGACTTCACTCGTATCCCGCTGCACGCCTTGTTCTATACGAAGTTGATATCTTTCTTTTGGAACGCCTTCAATGGCCGGTTGGATCCATTGTGTTTCAATAATGCCGTTTGCAGCGTCAACGCGTTGAACGGATAGCTGATTTAGGGTTAAAAAACCTCTTAACCGTGGCCACACGTGGCCAGGTGATCCGTTTACCAGTATCCAGCGATCATCTGCAAGTTTACTGATCCTTACCGTTTCTCTACCAACATCCTCTGAAAGCGGCTCTGGGCGAGGTACTTCAAAATTCTTGTCCAGAGAAGTGTTGTCATTGATTGGAGGTATTGCGTAGCTGTCGTAAATGGAATTACTCTGGATCCCATCGGGTAAAGATAGCTTTTTTTCTAGTGTTGCTTGGCGATAATCACTGCCGCGATCCCTGAACGTCCCATCATTACCAAATAGCCAGCTACAGGCGCTAACACTCTGGATTACCATAAGAATAGCGGCTGCTTTAAGTAGGGGCGTTGCAGATACAGTTTTCATTGTTGATTCCATACGGAACGATTTCTCGGTGAATTATTTGGTCAGTTAGCAAAAAGGCATTGTAAACTAAATAACGCCTACGCGTTGCATTGCTTGCAAAAGCGTCGGCTTGTAGCTATCACTAAGCTCAGTGAGTGGTAAACGTATGCCCTTTGCGATATGGCCCATTTTATGTAGTGCCCACTTCACGGGAATAGGGTTTGATTCTAAGAAAAGGTTCTCATGCAAAGGCATTAGCTGTTTATTGAACTCTTCAGTTTTCGCTATGTTGCCTGCAAGGGCCGCCTCGCACATTAACGACATTAAGCGCGGAGCAACGTTTGCTGTGACCGATATATCGCCCTTGGCACCCGCTAGAATTAGTTCAGAAGCTGTTGGGTCATCGCCTGAATAGATAGCGATTCGATCCTTGCATCGGGATATTAGTTCCCTGCCGCGTTCAATATCTCCCGTCGCGTCTTTTATTCCAATGATGCCATCGATATCTGCAAGGCGGTCGATGGTGTCATTACTCATGTCGCAAGCTGTTCTTCCCGGTACGTTGTATAGAATTTGAGGAATCGTTACGGAATTTGCAATTAATTTATGAAATAAATATAAACCTTCTTGTGTTGGTTTGTTGTAGTACGGGGTAACCAGTAAGCAAGCATCTACCCCGGCAATACGCGCAGCTTCTGTTAATTCGATAGCCTCGTGTGGGCTGTTTGCCCCTGTCCCAGCAATCACCTGGATTCGTCCGTTAACTTGGTCGACAACGTGCTTTACAACCATGCAGTGTTCGCTAACGGTAAGTGTCGCTGACTCTCCAGTAGTGCCAACGGCGACAATGGCGTGCGTCCCTTCCTGAAGATGGTAGTCGATCAGGTTTTTTAGTGCTGGCCAATCAATTTCTTCTTTATCTGTCATTGGGGTTACTAGTGCAACCATACTACCCGTAATCATTAATTTCTCCGCAAAATCAGCTTATGGGGTGGGAAGCGTAATGGTACTGACCGCTTGCCATAAGCTCAAGCTACATTGACACATTTTGTGTATATCTTTAGCCATTATTTATTTGTCTCGAGGCGATGTTGAATTACACTGACTTGAATATGTCGTACAGTGTCCATATTCATAGGTTTAGCCATAGAGGTCCCGGCACATGCAAAAAACCCGTTTTCTGATAGCGATATTTCTTATTTTGAGCTTTCCATTGTCGTCGATTGCTGCGAAATGGCGAACGCAACCGTTGTCTTCCATAGATAAGCAATACATGGCTGATCAAATAGCGAGTATCGACGATTTGGCAAGGCGAAATTTTGGTCGTTATATCACGGGTCAAAAAGATAATGATATTGCAGTCATACAGCGCTTGCTCGATGATGCTGTTGTTAAACCTTCCGATGTCAAGCCTCTTCAGGCTATGGGGATCATCCTGGGGTCTTTGCTCGCGTCGGAGCGGGGCCTTAAATGGATAGTTTATATAGACGCCGTGGGCCGATCCAGGGCATTGCAGGTTACCGGTTTTGATAAGGACTTTATTTTTCCGACCACCCAAATATCTCGTAAAGTGGAAGTTGGCAACAAAGTTAATGTTGAAGAAATCTATAAAATTCTTGAGCAATCTATAACTGATATTCGAAAAAAACCGCCTTTTTGAGGCTGGTTTTGATACTGCATGAACGTCATATAAGAGCGTTCACCGAATAGTTTTCAGCTCCCGTTGACCGTTGTTGGAGCTGATAGTTTGACGATGCCTTATTTTAGTTTGGGGCGCTAATTTGTCGACCGCAAATTCAGTTTATCCAGTACGGCTTCAAATGCGCGCTCCATAAAAGACCTACTGTCCCGAATAATAATTTGAGCGTCGCCTGTAACTAAATCTTTCGCCAGCTCTGTTTGCGTTTTGACGGCTTGTTTTACGCCATCGCTATCGACAAACATATAGTGTGATGTTACTTGGCTATACCAGGCTAGTTTTAGTTGGAGTGGGTTTACATCGTTTTGAAATTCAAACCATGTGCCAAAGGCAATTCCTTGCAATTTATCGTTCATTTTCTGTTCGTCTTCAGTTAGCCGTTCTGTCGAATTGGGCTTGCCTACGGTAGACGTAGGGCTTCGGTTACCTCTCTTCTGGATATGGGGTTTTATTAGTTTCTCCGCCGTTGGTGCAGTCTGTGGATGGATCGCCGCGTT
>JBLHNZ010000130.1:0-9476 GCA_047623245.1 Oceanicoccus sp.
GCAGTTGAAGAGGACGACGAGGATACTGTAACCGAAGTCGAAGCCGAGATAGCTACGCTTGCAGCTAACCTCGAAAAGCTTGAATTTCGTCGAATGTTCTCAGGGGAGATGGACGCTAACAATGCATTTCTTGAAATTCAATCGGGTTCAGGTGGTACAGAAGCGCAAGATTGGGCGGAAATGATTTGTCGTATGTATCTTCGCTGGGGAGAGGCGAAAGGGTTTAAAACAGAGCTTCTTGAAGTGTCGGGGGGCGATGTAGCGGGTATTAAAAGCGCAACAATTCAATTTAGCGGCGAGTACGCATTTGGATGGCTAAGAACCGAAACCGGCGTTCATAGGTTGGTGAGAAAGTCGCCATTTGACTCGGGAAGCCGCAGGCATACGTCTTTTGCGTCGGTTTTTGTGACTCCGGAAATAGATGATAATATTGATATTGATATAAACCCTGCCGACTTAAGAACAGATACTTATCGTGCTAGCGGAGCTGGCGGTCAGCATGTGAATAAAACAGATTCTGCCGTGCGAATAACGCACGAGCCCAGCGGTATTGTGGTTCAGTGTCAGAGTCAGCGCTCTCAACACAAAAACCGCGACTCCGCAATGAAACAATTGAAATCAAAATTGTATGAAATGGAAGTGCTAAAACGAAGTGAGGCCTCGCAAGCGTTGGAAGACACAAAATCCGATATTGGGTGGGGGAGTCAAATCCGCTCATATGTACTAGACGATCAGCGTATTAAAGATCTCCGGACTAATGTGCAAAGTAGTAACTGCGGTGCAGTGCTCGATGGCGATTTAGATTTGTTTATCGAGGCTTCATTGAAAATGGGGCTTTAGATCGTGGCTCAATAAGTTATATCTTTTTTTACAATTCGACAATTCGACAATTCGACAATTAGCAACGGAATTTCTTTTCCTTAAACGAGTTTACACAAATGTTAGAAGACAATAGCACGCAACCATCGACCGAAGAAAACAAGTTGATTGCAGAGCGCCGCGCCAAATTGGTTAATATTCGCGAACAACGAAACGCTTTTCCTAATAGTTTTCGGCGCAACGCTTATGCCCAAGACTTACAGTTGGAACTGGGAGAGAAAGGCAAAGATGTTTTGGAGCAGCTTGATCGAAGGGCTGCGATTGCCGGTCGGATCATGGCTAAGCGCGGACCATTTTTGGTCTTGCAGGACATGAGCGGACGCATACAGGCTTATGTAGATAAAAAGCGATTGCCAGAAGAGTTATCGGTAGAAATAAAAACCTGGGATATAGGGGATATCATTGGTTGCGAAGGTGCAGTGCATAAATCGGGTAAAGGCGATCTGTATGTTTACATGGATAGCGCGGAGTTGTTAACCAAATCCTTACGGCCACTACCGGACAAATTCCACGGACTCCAGGATCAGGAAATTCGTTATCGGCAGCGATATGTCGATCTAATAATGAATGAGCAATCGCGCAACGTTTTTAAGCTTCGTTCAAAAATGGTGGGCTTCATTCGAGGCTATTTGTCTAGTGCCGATTTCATGGAAGTCGAAACGCCAATGATGCAAGTGATTCCAGGGGGGGCGACTGCTCGGCCGTTTGTTACCCATCACAATGCGCTCGATATGGACCTCTATCTACGAATTGCACCTGAACTATATCTTAAGCGACTTGTAGTTGGCGGTTTCGAGCGTGTTTTTGAAATTAATCGTAGCTTTCGAAACGAAGGTCTCTCGACTCGGCATAACCCTGAGTTTACCATGCTCGAGTTCTATCAGGCGTATGCAGACTATAACGACCTGATGGACCTGACCGAAGATATGTTGCGAAAAATGGCGTTAGCTGTGATGGGTACCACCACCATTGTAAACACGCTTAAAGATGACGATGGCGAGGTGCTCGAGACCTTTGAGTATGACTTGTCACAAGCTTTTACGCGTATATCCGTATTCGATTCTATTTTGCACTTTAATCCCGAGATTAGTGCCGGGCAAATAGACAATATTTCTGGTGCTCGGGAATTAGCAGGTAAATTGCATATTCCCTTGAAAGACGGTTACGGCTTGGGGAAAATACAGATAGAAATATTCGATAAAACGGTTGAGCATCAGCTTCTTCAGCCTACCTTTATCACGCAGTATCCAACAGAAGTTTCGCCACTTGCTCGCCGCAACGATAATGATCCGTTTGTGACCGATCGTTTCGAGTTTTTTGTCGGTGGTCGCGAACTCGCCAACGGTTTTTCAGAGCTCAATGATGCAGAAGATCAGGCAGAGCGGTTTGAGGCTCAAGTAGCTGAAAAGGAAGCGGGTGACGATGAAGCTATGCACTTTGACGATGACTATATTGCGGCGCTTGAATATGGTCTGCCACCAACAGCTGGTGAAGGTATTGGTATTGATCGATTGGTGATGTTGTTTAGCGATTCTCCATCGATTCGAGACGTACTGTTATTTCCGCATATGCGACGTCAAAACTAGCGGTAGAAGGGCAGTGATTTGTTCGAAGTAACCTAAAAAAGCCATCTATATGATGGCTTTTTTAGGTTATAAGCTTTTTGCTGGAATGTTTGTAACAAGACTTTCGAAGATACCATTTGTGAGGCGGGTTGTTACAGTCTGGCCTTTTTTCACTCCTTCTATTTCGCTGACTATCTGTTCTTTATTATTGGTGACAATGGCGTATCCGCGGTCCAGGGTTGCTAGTGGACTAACGGTATTTAGTAATTGCATGGTACTGACAAGTCGTTGGTCGTTGCGCTGTAGTTGTTGCAACATCTGCTGCTCAAGTCGACGGTATATATTAGAAGAGTGCTGTTGAAGTTGCTCAATTTTATGCTTGGGTGTTAATTGTTGCAGCCTTGAGGAGAGAATTTCAACTCTGTGTTTTTGATTGCGCTGCCTATTCGAATACCCATTTCTTAAGCGTTGCTCGAGTTCATCCAGACGCTGGCTATGTGCCTGTAAACGGTTACCGGGATGGCGAAGTTGTTTTTGTAGCGCTTGAAATACGTGCTTCGCCGTTGCAATTTTTTGTCTGACTGCTTTATGTAAAAGTTGCTCGAAACCGCTAAGGGTCGACTGAAGTTCTGCCTGATCCGGACTTAGAAGCTCCGCGGCAGCCGATGGAGTTGCGGCCCGTACATCGGCAACAAAATCTGCAATTGTAAAATCCACTTCGTGCCCCACTGCACTTACCACGGGTAAGAGGCTGTGGTAAATCGCTCGCGCAACGACTTCTTCGTTAAATGCCCAAAGGTCTTCCGTAGAGCCGCCTCCGCGGCCAGCAAGTATGACATCAATTTCGAGTGTGTCAGCCATTGAATTGGCTCGATTAATAGCCTTGGCTATTTCTGAACCCGCTCCTTGGCCCTGGACTGGTGTTGGAAAAATGGTGATTTTGGTTTGAGGAAAGCGCCGTGAGAGTACCGTAAGTATGTCGTGGATTGCCGCTCCCGTAGGAGAGGTAACCACGGCAATATGGCGAGGCAGGGAAGGTGGTTCTTGCTTTAGCGCCTCATCAAAGAGACCCTCAAGCTGTAACTTTGCTTTGAGCTCTTCAAAAGCGCGGGCCAGAGCTCCATCACCTGCGGGCTCCATGTGCTCTACAATTAACTGGTAGTCTCCGCGTGCTTCATAGAGGCTCAGTTTTGCTCTCGCCATGACAAGCTGGCCTGCTTCCACTTTAAATCGAAGGCGATTGTTGCTGTTTCGAAACATTGCGCAGCGAACTTGTGCGTTACGATCTTTTAGAGAAAAGTACCAGTGGCCGGAGCTCGGTTGAGAGAAATTCGATATTTCTCCTTCAACCCATACCGACGGAAAATTTCCTTCTAGTAGCTTTTTTGCTTGTCGATTTAGTTGGCTTATCGACAGGGGGTTACGTTTTTGTTGAGGCGGTTTCAGCATTTCGACATTATAATCGACTGTAGTCGTGCAAACATCTCTTTTGTGCCATTGAAAGGTTTTCCTTGGCTTCATGGTCGTCGTGGAGTTTCACCAGAACGTGCTATTTTCCCGGTTACTCCCAATAAATGACGATAATCGATTTACTGGCTGTCAACTATCGATTAAAATAGCCGGTTTTTAGTTGTATATTACAAGTACTGGCACAGAATTCCGTGTTTAGTGAAGCAGCCTCGAGGAATTCCTATTTATAGGGCCTTAGGCTTTAATTTTATCTCATTTCCGTGGACACAATATATGCTGCGAATAGTCGAACAAGCGCTTACATTCGATGATGTTTTACTTCTTCCAGGTTATTCGGAAGTAACGGCCAAAGATGTCAGTCTTAAAACTCAGTTAACTCGCGGTATTCAGCTGAATATCCCGTTGGTTTCTGCGGCAATGGATACGGTTACCGAATCCCGCCTGGCGATTGCTATTGCGCAAGAAGGCGGAATTGGTATTATTCATAAAAGCATGTCGATAGAGCAGCAAGCTCATCAGGTTCACGCGGTTAAAAAACATGAAAGTGGTGTGGTAAAAGACCCGATAACTATCGAGGCATCAGAGCCGATTAGTCGATTGTTTGAAATTCGCACAGAACATAATATATCAGGGGTTCCGGTTCTCGAAAACGGCAACTTGGTGGGTATCGTTACAAGTCGCGACATGCGGTTCGAGACGCATATGGATCGACCTGTTTCAAGTATTATGACACCGAAAGAAAAACTAGTAACAGTAAAAGAAGGCGCCGATCTTGCGGTGGTTCAGGATTTGTTGCATAAACACCGAATTGAAAAAGTATTGGTGGTTAACGATGAATTTGACCTATGTGGGATGATAACTGTTAAGGATATGAATAAGGCACAAATTTATCCGCAGGCCTGTAAAGATAGCTCGGGGCAACTGTTGGTGGGTGCGTCGGTTGGCACTAGCGCCGATACAGATGATCGCGTTGCCGCTTTGATAGACGCCGGTGTAGACGTATTGGTTGTTGATACAGCACATGGACACTCCAAAAATGTTATCGATCGCGTTCGGTGGATAAAAGAGACTTATCCCGCAGTTCAAGTCATTGGCGGCAACATAGCGACGGGTGAGGCTGCGATTGCGTTGGCCGATGCCGGTGCTGACGCCGTAAAAGTCGGTATTGGTCCTGGCTCGATTTGTACAACGCGCATTGTCACCGGTATAGGAGTGCCGCAGATTACTGCGATCGCAAATGTAGCCGCAGCGTTAAAAGATCGTGGTATTCCGCTTATTGCCGATGGCGGGATTCGATTCTCAGGTGATTTAGCAAAGGCGGTCGCCGCTGGAGCCAGTTCCGTTATGATGGGAAGTATGTTTGCCGGTACAGAAGAAGCTCCAGGCGAAGTCGAGTTATATCAAGGGCGAACGTACAAGTCCTATCGTGGAATGGGATCTCTGGGCGCAATGTCACAAACGCAAGGGTCTAGCGATCGTTATTTCCAAAACGCTGAGGACGGTACTGAAAAATTAGTTCCAGAGGGTATTGAAGGCCGTGTTCCATACAAGGGGTCTTTGGCCGCGATTACCCATCAGTTGATGGGCGGTTTACGATCGGCGATGGGATATACCGGAAGTATCGATATGGAAATGATGCGAACGCTTCCGAAATTTGTCCAAGTGACGTCAGCCGGCATGCATGAAAGTCATGTACATGACGTCAGTATCACCAAGGAGGCCCCGAATTACCCGCGGGCCTGAGTTCAGTGAACCCCCGCAGAAAATAGTGTCGTTGTCTCTACAAAAATCGACGGCACCAGTTCTTTCCATTTATTAACAGCCTGAGATCAACTATGTCGATTGATATCCATTCGCAACGTATTCTTATTCTAGATTTTGGTTCTCAATATACCCAGCTAATTGCTCGCCGCGTGCGAGAGATTGGTGTGTATTGTGAAATTCGAGCGTTTGATATGGCCGCCGAAGAGATAGTGGCGTTTAACGCCAAAGGAATTATTCTAGCAGGTGGGCCCGAGTCGGTAACGGAAGGCGAGTCACCTCGAGCACCACAATGTATATTTGACTTAGGCGTTCCATTACTGGGGATATGCTATGGAATGCAGACCATGGCAGAACAGTTAGGTGGCAAAGTAGAATCTTCCCAACATCGCGAGTTTGGTTACGCACAGATAAAGGTTCACGGTGGATCAGATTTGTTACACGATATCAAAGACCACATTGATAGTGACGACGGATCTTCACTTCTCGATGTGTGGATGAGTCACGGAGATAAGGTCGCCCGCATGCCGAGTGGGTTTGAGCTCATGGCGTCTACCGCAACTTGTGCTATTGCGGGAATGTATCTTGCGGAAAAAAACTTTTATGGTATCCAGTTTCATCCTGAAGTAACCCACACTCTGCAGGGTGAAAGAATTTTTGAACATTTTTTACTCGAAATATGTTCTTGTAAGGCGTGGTGGACCCCCGCCCATATTGTTGCCGATGCGATTGAAACCGTTCGGAAAACAGTTGGGACTGATAAAGTGCTACTAGGGTTGTCGGGAGGCGTCGACTCCTCTGTTGTGGCCGCGTTGTTGCATAAAGCAATTGGCGATCAGTTAACCTGTGTATTTGTAGACAATGGACTGCTCAGAAAAGATGAAGGCGACCAGGTGATGGATATGTTCGCAAAAAACATGGGAGTGAAAGTCATTCGTGCTAACGCGCAGGAAGAGTTCCTGGGTAATTTGGTTTCTGTCTCAGATCCGGAGCAGAAGCGTAAAGTTATTGGCAATACATTCATCGATATTTTTGATCAACAGGCAAGTCAAATTCAAGAAGTGAAATGGCTTGCGCAGGGCACGATTTACCCCGATGTCATAGAGTCGGCTGCTGGAAAAACCGGAAAAGCGCACGTTATCAAATCTCACCATAATGTCGGTGGGTTACCCGATGATATGCAGTTTTCACTGGTTGAGCCGCTTCGTGAGTTATTTAAAGATGAAGTTCGAAAAATTGGCTTAGAACTCGGCTTACCTTATGACATGGTTTACCGCCATCCTTTTCCCGGGCCGGGATTAGGTGTTCGTATTCTGGGTGAAGTGAAGAAAGAATATGCAGATTTGTTACGTGAGGCAGATGCAATATTCTTAGAAGAGCTGCATAAAGCAGATTGGTACCATAAAACGAGTCAGGCGTTTGCGGTGTTCCTACCGGTAAAGTCGGTGGGCGTTGTCGGCGATGCTCGTCGATATGAATACGTCATCGCCTTGCGCGCGGTTGAAACGGTTGATTTCATGACTGCTCGATGGGCGCATCTGCCTTATGAATTGCTTGAAACAGTGTCAAACCGGATAATAAACGAAATAAGCGGTGTGTCTAGAGTCACTTATGACGTTTCGAGTAAGCCACCGGCTACCATTGAGTGGGAGTGATCTTATCGTAAGTTACAACTATTGCGATATACGGCTCTATCAATGACGTCCTGTAATGACGAATATTATATGCGCAGAGCACTTGCCCTTGCTGGTCACGCAGCAAAGTTAGGAGAAGTGCCGGTGGGCGCTCTAGTCGTCATAGACGAAAAAATTGTTGCAGAGGGTTGGAATCAGCCCGTCGGCACTCATGATCCTACCGCTCACGCGGAAATTATTGCAATGCGCGGCGCTGCCAAAGCTGTCGCTAATTATCGTCTTGTAAACTCAACTCTCTATGTTACTGTCGAACCTTGCAGTATGTGTGCAGGTGCCTTGATTCATGCTCGGATTGGGCGACTGGTGTATGGTTGCACCGAGCCAAAATCAGGGGTTGTGGAAAGTAACGGTTGTTTATTGGCCGCTGAATATGTGAATCATCATGTCGACTTTCAGGGAGGTGTATTGGCCGATCAGTGTTCTTCTATAATGTCTGACTTCTTTAAGATGCGGCGTCTCGCAAAAAAAGCTACTCACCATGGTTTATCGTAGGTTGCTGGTGGTCGTGTAAATCCCGAATTGCCTAAGTTCATTGTATGTCGAAGTAAAATATCAGCAGTAGTTCGAGCTACAGGGTAGCGGCTGTGGTCTGTTGTATCATAACAGTCGGGTCGAGGTGAACTTGGGGTTAGGAAAGCAGTTGAATTGCTGAGTTTGGGAAACGAATCGTTTTCTGAGAATACGTTTGAAGTAAGCTATACTAAAATTCGGGAGGTGCGAGACAACTTTTTCAGTAACAAAAGCCATGCAAAACGAAGCCTGTTGGGCTGAATTTGGAATACAGATTTGATGAGTATAGTAGGATTTGGTAAGGGAAAAACAGTCGCTGCGAATCTTAGTCAGCTTGTGCTCGTAGTGACCGGAATAGCGGTTTTGGTAGTAACGACCGCAAGTATGTTTCTCGACTACAAAAATCTGTACGGTAATATTGAAAGCCTGCTTGAAAGTCATGCGCAGGTCATAGGAACGAGTAATTCTCCGGCAATAGTGTTCGACGAACCTATCACTGCACAAGACTCCTTGCGTTCGCTAGAAGCTGTATCTGGTATGAAAATGGCCGCAATTTACAAAACTGATAAAAAGCTCTTTGCGTATTTTAGCCTAGACGATCAGGCTGTTGCGCCGCCCGTGGCGGAAATGGGCTTTTATTATGAGACAGACTTTGCCGAATTGTTCGATCCTATTTATCTTGATGATGAAATAGTCGGCACGATATACCTTTGCTATGATATGACTGAAAGCTATGCGGCTCTTAGGTTGGTACTAATTCAAGAACTTAGTTTGGGTGTTTTGGCAATGTTGGTGGCGGTTTTTCTTGCCCATCGTTTCCAACGAAGCATTAGCACTCCCATACAAGCGCTGTCCAGTGCGGCTGAAGAGATATCTAATAATGGCGATTATGGGATTAGAGTTCCCGTAAGTAATGATGATGATATCGGGCGGTTAACGGCAATCTTCAACAATATGTTACAGCAAGTTCAGGATCGCGATCGGGAGCTTGCTAGATCGCGGGACTTCCTAGAAGAGCGAGTTGATCAGCGGACATTCGAGCTAACAGTAGCAAAAGAACAAGCAGAAGAAGCCGATTTGGCTAAATCAAGGTTTCTTGCCGCGATGAGCCATGAGATTCGCACGCCACTCAATGGCGTGATAGGAATGGCATCTTTGTTGGTCGGCAGTAATCTTGATGAAGAGCAGGTTGACAGCCTTAACACTATCCAAAGCTCTGCAGATGCGTTGTTGTCGATAATCAACGATATTCTTGATTTTTCAAAAATTGAAGCGGGAAAGATGACCGTTGAAAACATACCGGTGAATTTGCGCAGTATTTTTGAAGAAATTGCCGAGTCAATGAAGCTTCGGGCCGTTGAAAAGAACATTTTTTTACAATTACGTATTGCTGAAGGCGTCCAGGAAAATGTTTTTTCCGATCCGGGACGCATTCGTCAGATAATGATGAATTTTTTGAGTAACGCGGTGAAATTTACTGCCACTGGTGGCATCGTTATTGACGTGTCTTCTTCTACAATTGATGAACAAACCCACCGTTATCAATTTTCCGTGGAAGACACGGGTGTGGGAATTTCTGACGACAAGTTGTCTTACA
>JBLHNZ010000131.1:0-9367 GCA_047623245.1 Oceanicoccus sp.
TATTGATCGCGGATATGAGTGCATCGAAGAAAAGCTGCAGTCGCTGGGTGCTAATATTCGTCGAATTGCAGATTAGCGCGAAGATAATAGTCGAGTGTTCTTTGACGCGAAGGAGGCTTGGTTACACTGTTTTTGAATTGTCGGTTAAACCTCAAATTGTAAAATATTATGGATCAAGAAATAGTCATCGCCTTGACAAAAGGTCGGATTTTAAAAGAAACCTTGCCGCTGTTCGCGGCGGCAGGCATTGAGCCTATCGAGGATATCAGTAAAAGTCGTAAGTTGATTTTCGAAACCAATCAATCGGATGTCCGTTTGCTAGTTATACGGGGCTCAGATGTTCCGACCTATGTAAAGCACGGTGCGGCTGATATGGGTGTGTCGGGTAAAGACATGCTGTTAGAAGTTGGGGGTGCTGATTTGTATGAACCTCTTGATCTTAATATATCAAAGTGCCGTTTAATGACCGCCGGACTGGTGGGTAAAAAAATGCCACAAGGTCGCGTTCGCATTGCATCGAAATTTGTCAATATTGCGAAGCAATATTGTGCAGAGAGGGGTATGCAGGCAGACGTTATAAAGCTTTATGGTGCGATGGAGTTGGCGCCTTTAATGGATCTGGCAGACTTGATTGTCGATATTGTAGATACCGGGAATACGCTAAGAGCGAATGGTATGGAGCCGATAGATCTAATTGCCAATGTTAGTTCGCGCTTGGTTGTTAATCGTGCGGCAATGAAGCGTAAGCATGAGCGAATCCAAGGAATTATAGATTCTCTGTCTGTTGCCGTAAATAAGAGTGCGGGGTAAATGAGCTTGGTTAAGTTGCGCTATTTAAATGCGAACGATGAAGACTTTGAGTCTAACTTAGTCAATTTGTTATCTTGGGACTCAGTTTCCGACGCTGGCGTTGTTAAGGTGGTTGACGAAATACTCGCCGCGGTAAAAAGCGATGGTGATCGTGCTCTTCTTAAGTATACTAATCGGTTTGACCGTATGCAGTTGAGTAACGCCTCTTGTCTTGAAATGACATCAGAGCAAATCTCCTCGGCTCTCGAAGCAATAAGTCTCGAGCAGAAAGAGGCTCTAGAGCAAGCTGCTTCGAGAATCAGAAACTTCCACGAGCATCAGAAACAGGAGTCCTGGTCGTATACTGAAGCTGACGGTACGGTTTTGGGGCAAAAAGTTACGGCCTTGGACAAAGTCGGCGTTTATGTGCCGGGAGGTAAGGCAGCTTACCCCTCGACAGTGTTGATGGATGTAATACCGGCCAAAATAGCCGGAGTCGGCGAAGTCATTATGACAAGTCCGACGCCCGACGGTGAAATTAATCCTCTCGTATTGGCCGCAGCCGCTATTGCCGGTGTCGACCGAGTGTTTACCGTAGGAGGGGCTCAGGCAATTGCTGCTCTAGCTTATGGGACGGAGTCTATCCCGAAAGTTGACAAGATCGTTGGGCCTGGAAATATTTTTGTGGCGACGGCGAAACGCAGTGTTTTTGGTCTTGTCGGATTGGACATGATAGCGGGGCCCTCTGAAATTCTGGTAGTGTGCGATGGTTTGACGGATCCTGACTGGATTGCAATGGATTTATTTTCGCAGGCCGAGCACGATGAGGATGCGCAGTCTATTCTTGTTTGTCCCGATGACGAGTACATAAAGAAAGTCGAAAAAAGTATCGAGAAGCTGTTGCCTACGCTCGAGCGGCAAGACATTGTTACAGCGTCTTTAAATGCTCGCGCTGCAATAATAAAAGTGAACGACCTAACTCAGGCTGTCGAGGTTTGCAATCGTATTGCACCAGAGCATTTGGAACTGTCAGTAGAGGATCCAGAGGCACTCCTGCCCTTTATTCGTCACGCGGGCGCCATATTCATGGGACGTCATACGTCTGAGGCGTTGGGCGATTATTGCGCAGGTCCAAACCACGTTCTGCCGACTTCTGGTACCGTTAAGTTTTCATCTCCCTTGGGTGTTTATGATTTCCAAAAACGCAGCTCTATTATCCATTGTACGGAAGACAGCGCGTCGGAGTTAGGGAAGGTCGCTTCCGTGTTGGCAAGAGGCGAATCTCTTACCGCTCATGCTCGTGCTGCGGAGTACAGGATAAAAGATAAAGGTTGGTTAAAAGGCTAGCTATCCTCATCAAGCCAGTCACTGGTTTGTGGTTCTGAGCCAAGCACCGCTTCGATTTTTAGCTCCTGTCCATTGCGAAACACATCAATGGTGACTTTTTCTCCGGGCCTGGAGTTCATAATAAAATTCATGGCAGCTCTGCCGTCGCCCACCGGTCGGTCATCGATTCTGGTAATGATATCGCCCTCCAATAACCCACTTTGGTCAGCGGGACCAGCTGGTACGGTTCCGGTTACTATCATTCCGTTATTCTGGGGCAGGTTGTTCTCAATGGCGACTCTCGGTAACAGAGAGTTAACATTGACCCCAAGCCACCCGTGAGTCACCTTGCCGAACATCACAAGGTCTGACAATATTCCTAAAGCGAGATCGGAAGGTATGGCCAGTCCAATTCCCTGAGACCCGCCGTCTTTCGTGATATTAAGCGTATTAATGCCCAGTAGGTTGCCGCGGGCATCAATTAAGGCGCCGCCAGAGTTTCCAGGGTTAATGGCTGCGTCGGTTTGAATATAATTTTCATATTCGTTTAGCTGAAGTCCGTAGCGCCCAGTGGCGCTGATGATGCCCTGCGTAACCGTGTGCCCAAAGCCATAGGCATTGCCGATTGCCAGAACGACATCGCCAATTCTGGCTTCTGAGGGATTACCTATCGGTATCGTGTTGAGGTTGTCGAGATCAATTTTCAGTACAGCAAGATCAGACTCTGGGTGGGTGCCGATAACGACCGCGAGCGCCTCACGCTCATCCTGCAGGCGCACCAGTATTTCATCTTTGTCTTCAATAACATGAAAATTTGTGAGGATATAGCCTTCCTGACTGATTATTACGCCCGATCCAAGGCTGCGTTGAATGCGCTCTTTTACTTTTACTTTTAGGCGAATGTTGTTGTTTTGTAATTTTCGAAGAAGGTTGTTCAGGCTTGCCGGAACTTTCTGTCTTTCCGTTTTACTCGTATAAATGTTAACGACTGCAGGAGCGGCTTTAACGATTGCATCAGCATAAGAATAGGGGCTGTGGTCGAAGCTATCGGCTTTAGTTTCTTCTTCATTGAGTCCAAAAAAAGAAACAGGAAGGTCGGAGAACAGCTGGGGAACGTGATCGAGGATAATAATGGCGGCCAAAAAGCCACATAATACCGGCCAGCGAAGAAATTGAAAAAGTGATTTCATTGCATTTCTATTTGGTTGATGAGCTTGTAGAAAGATTTCTATCGTGTAGCCTACCATTTATTTCAGTCTAGGGGCAGGCAATATGTCTTCCTCAATTTCCCCCGAGAGTTACTATGCCCATCGACAGAAACATATTACTCGACAGTTTGAATGACCTTTTAAAGCCTGAAGAGTTTGATGACTATTGCCCAAACGGTCTCCAGGTGGAAGGCACAAATCAGATTAGCACAGTGGTTTGTGGTGTGACTGCAAGTCAGTGGCTCATCGATCGAGCAGTTGCACTCAATGCGGATGCTATTTTGGTTCACCATGGTTTTTTTTGGAAGGGCGAGAATCAGCGAGTGATTGGTATGAAGTACCGCCGTCTGCAGGGTTTGATAAAAAATAACATAAATCTTATTGCGTACCATTTACCGTTGGATGCACATCCTGAATATGGCAATAACGTCCAGTTGGCAACACTATTGGGTGTTGAGGTAACTGGTAGTCTGAATCCCGGTGATCCGCGGTCTGTTGGTAATGTTGGAAGGCTGCGTCAGCCAAAAACTGCGAAAGATTTTTGTGCGCATGTCTCGGGTATTCTAGGTCGCGAGCCTCTGCTGATTTCTGGGGGTGACCACTTAATAGATACGATAGGTTGGTGTACCGGGTCGGCTCATGGGTATATTGAGCAAGCGTCAAATTTAGGATTGGACGCATATTTGTCCGGCGAGATATCTGAGCCGACTGTACATAGTGCTCGAGAATTGGGGGTTCACTATATAGCTGCGGGTCATCATGCTACTGAGCGTTATGGCGTTCGCTCACTCGGCGAGTACTTAGCAAATAAATTTGGTATCACATGTACGTTTGTCGACGAAGAGAATCCTGTCTGACCAGTCATGCCATCTAATCCTTAGCTTCTAGATTGCCTGTGTTAGCAAGTAGCGGCGTTGTTGGTTTAAACGAGTCTATTTCAGGATTTCTTATCGGTGAAGTCGTCCGGTTGTGGAATTTTATCCTGTCGACCTTCGTCGTTGTTCAAATTAGAGTCGGGTGTGGTCTCGGCTCTTAAGTGGCCAGTTTCATTGCTTTCAGATACGGCCATCTCTTCAGGAGTGTCCTTTCTGTCTGTATCTGTATCTATGCTTGAGTTAATGTCTCCAACGGTGTCACTGTCTGCAGTAATCGCTTCGCCTTCGATAACGGGCTCAGTATCTTCGATCTTGTTTAAGCTTATCAAAATAGGATTATCTTGATCTTCGGTCAACATTTGAGCGCCTTTTGCCAAGTGTTGATGAACATCCTGGTAGCTCGAAGTGAGCTGGTTGAGCAGTTGGGCTGTTTCTGAAAAGTGTTGCGTGACCTCGTGTTGGTATTCTTGCTGTTTTTCTTGCTGCTCGCGTAATTGGTCTTCAAGATGTTGTTGATTTCTCTTTGAAGTCGGTAGGGATTTTGCTAAAAGATAGCCAGTGATGATACCAACTGCAGCAGCGCTCACGCCCGCTGTAAGTAGTATTTCTAGAGAGTACATGATCATTCCTTGTCATTTGTTTCGTTAGCAAGCCATTATAACGGCTTAATATACGTTACTGTAGTAGTTAGTTTTGTAATTTGGCTATTTATTGCTTGCCGGTGGAATTGCCTAATACACATTATGTGGGTAAAGTTACCGGCCTCTAGAATTGCAGTCAAGTCGATTTAATCATGACACCATCCGAACGCTATCAGTCTGATCTTCTGTCTGAAGATTTTTCTTTCGACCCCGCACAGAAGCAAGCAGTTGCTTTGTTGCAGGAGCTATATGAACGGTTATTGGCGTCTGAGCAGAGCTCGCAGAAAGCGGGTTTGTTTGCCAGGTTATCTGCTCTAGTTAAATCGAAAGATCCTAGTCCTCCTATCAAAGGCCTCTATTTTTGGGGTGGCGTGGGCCGAGGAAAAACCTATTTGATGGACGCCTTTTTCGATTCATTGCCGATCGACAGAAAAATGAGAACGCATTTCCATCGTTTTATGCAGCGTGTCCATGCAGAGTTGAGGCTGATAGAGGGGGAGAAAAACCCGTTAGAGTTGATTGCAGATACCTTGGCGCGAGAGGCGAGGGTGATTTGCTTCGATGAGTTTTTCGTTTCGGACATTACAGATGCAATGATCTTGGCTGGTTTGTTTCAGGGTCTGTTTAATCGCGGCGTAACGTTGGTGGCGACATCAAATATCATCCCCGACGACCTCTATATGAACGGCTTGCAAAGAAGTCGGTTTCTACCGGCTATTGATTTAGTCAAAAGACACACTGATGTTGTCAATATCGATGGTGGAATCGACTACCGCTTAAGGGCGTTAGAGCAAGCTGAGTTATTCCATTTCCCTCTCGATGAAGAGGCCGACATTAGTTTGAGGCGTTCCTTTGATAACTTAAACCCCGATGCCCTGCATATTCTCGAGAGTGAGTCTCTGAATGTGGTGGGTCGTCCCGTTGTTGCTAGAATGGTGTCAGATGACGTGGCATGGTTTGATTTTTTAGAACTATGCGATGGGCCCAGAAGCCAAAACGACTATATTGAGCTGGCTCGCGAGTTCCATGCTGTGTTGGTTAGTGACGTTCGGCAAATGTCGGTGGTGAATGACGATATAGCCCGGCGATTTATAAACCTAGTAGACGAGTTTTATGATCGCAATGTTAAGTTAGTGCTCTCAGCTGAGGTTTCTCTCAATCAGTTATATTTGGGAGGGCGGCTGGATTTTGAGTTCGAGAGAACCCAGAGCCGTCTGCTTGAGATGCAGTCTCACGCCTATCTGGCAAGAGAGCATAGGCCTTGAGATAAGGTGTTATTGAGTTGCGCCTTTTGCTCTTGGAAAGCGACCTTTTGATTTAGTGAAGAAAACCATTGATTTTGTTTTGATTGAGCTTGAAAAAGCCGTATTAATTCTGTAGTATTCGCGCTCTTCGAACAAAGGGCATAATTTGCTCTCATAAAGCTAATAGTTTAGAGGTTTACGATAAATGAAGACCTTCAGTGCAAAACCTGCCGAAGTGAAGCGGGATTGGTTCGTGGTTGATGCCGATGGTAAGACATTGGGTCGTTTAGCCACCGAGATAGCTCTGCGTTTGCGCGGTAAGCATAAGGCAGAATATACGCCACACGTTGATACGGGCGATTACATAGTTGTTGTAAATGCCGATAAAGTCCAGGTGACTGGTAACAAAGCAAAAAACAAAATGTATTACGATTATACGGGTTATATCGGTAACCTGAAATCTATTAGTTTTGAAAAGCTATTAGAGAAAGCGCCTGAGCGTGTTCTTCAAAAAGCAGTTCAGGGCATGCTACCTCACAATCCACTGGGTCGTGAAATGTTCAGAAAGCTAAAAGTTTATGCTGGAAGCGAGCATCCACATGCTTCTCAACAACCACAGCCACTAAGTATTTAACGGAAGGCTTAGAATATGTCAGCCACTCAATATTACGGTACCGGTCGTCGCAAGACTTCCTCTGCACGCGTGTTTTTAAAGTCAGGTGTAGGTACAATCACAATCAATAAACGCCCTATAGATCAATATTTTGGTCGCGAAGTGGCTCGAATGATTGTTCGCCAGCCACTGCAGTTGGTGGAAATGGCAGAAAAATTTGACGTCAACATCACAGTAGCGGGCGGTGGAAGTTTTGGTCAAGCCGGTGCTATTCGTCACGGTATAACCCGTGCGTTAATGGAATATGACGAAACCTTACGCCCAGCACTGCGCGCCGAGGGTTATGTAACCCGAGATTCTCGTGAAGTTGAACGTAAGAAAGTAGGACTAAGAAAAGCGCGTAAGAAGCCTCAGTTCTCAAAGCGTTAATTCTAGCTGTATTCGGGGTTCGGGGGTTAATAATCCGCTCCAATTCAAAACGTCCACGATTGTTTCAGTCTGGGCGTTTTTTTATGACTTCTGTATCTTGTTGTAATTACTTCAATATCAGTCTTATAAAGGTTAGTCCTTGTAAGCTGGTGCCAACTTCTTTACTATTTGGCACGTTTGAAATTGCACACTGTAAACATAGCAAAATTAGCTGGTCGTGGCACGTAGCCCGTCTAACGGCGAGATATTTCGGCATTTTTGCTAATAATTAAATTTTTAGTTTTTAATAGGGGATACGTCATGAGTAATGACGGTGTTAATGCAACACGGCGACGCTTTCTGACAGCTGCTACTTCTGTAGTTGGTGCAGCTGGAGTCGTGGGAGTTGCAGTACCATTTGTTGGATCCTGGAATCCGAGTGCGAAGGCAAAAGCCGCTGGCGCACCGGTAAAATTTGATGTAAGTAAGTTAGAGCCTGGTGAGATGAAGGTCGTAGAGTGGCGCGGTAAGCCAGTTTATGTTGTTCGTCGCACGGAAGAGACTCTAAAAGATCTCGAGGGTCGGGACGATGAATTAAAAGACCCCGAGTCTGTCGATGCAGAGCAGCCCGAGTATGTGAATACTCTTTCTCGGTCTATCAAAGACGAGTTTTTGGTGCTAGTTGGCCTTTGTACACATTTAGGTTGCGCGCCAAAATATCGCCCGGAAGTGGGTGCTTCGGACCTTGGAGGAAGTGAGTGGTTAGGTGGGTTTTTCTGTCCTTGTCACGGCTCCAAGTTTGATTTATCAGGACGTGTTTATAAAGGTGTTCCGGCATCCGCAAATTTAGTTGTGCCTCCCTATTCCTATGAAAGTGAATTTGTTTTGGTTATCGGCGTAGCGCAGGAGACAGTCTAATGATCAATATGTTAGTTGGGTTGAGAGATTGGGTCGATGACCGTTTACCCATTGTGCGCGCGTGGGATACCCATATGGGTAAGTACTATGCGCCAAAAAACTTTAATTTTTGGTATGTTTTCGGTGTGTTGTCACTCGTAGTACTAGTGAATCAATTGTTGACCGGTGTTTGGTTGACAATGAGTTATACCCCTAGTTCTGAAGAGGCTTTCAAATCTGTCGAATACATCATGAGAGATGTCGATTTCGGCTGGATTATTCGATATATGCACTCGACGGGTGCTTCTGCATTCTTTATCGTCGTTTATTTACACATGTTTCGTGCTTTGATTTATGGATCGTACCAAAAGCCTCGTGAGCTCATTTGGCTTTTTGGAATGTTTATATTTGTAGCGTTAATGGCAGAAGCCTTTGTTGGATACGTATTGCCATGGGGTCAAATGTCCTATTGGGGCGCACAGGTTATTATTTCTCTATTTGGTGCAATTCCTGTTGTAGGTCCGGATATCGTTGAGTGGATTCGCGGCGATTTCTTAATCTCCGGGATCACTTTAAACCGTTTCTTTGCGCTCCACGTAGTTGCTTTGCCTATTGTTCTGTTGGCACTAGTGGTGCTGCATCTGTTGGCGCTACATGAAGTTGGTTCTAATAACCCTGACGGTGTCGATATTAAAAAGCACAAAGACGCCAATGGCGTACCGTTGGACGGCGTTGCTTTCCATCCGTACTATACGGTTCACGATTTGCAAGCCATAGCGATATTTCTATTCGCGTTTTGCTCTGTGTTGTTTTTCGCCCCTGAAATGGGTGGTTACTTTATTGAGCATGCGAATTTTGAAATAGCTAATAATTTGAAAACTCCTGAGCACATTGCTCCTGTTTGGTACTTCACGCCTTTCTATTCTGTTCTACGGGCTGTTCCAGACAAGTTATTAGGGTTTATCGCCTTTGCTGCCTCGGTTGCAATCTTGTTCATCCTTCCATGGGTCGACCGCAGTCCCGTTAAATCAATGCGCTATAAAGGGACTTTTAGTCAGGTTGCTTTAGTTGTATTTGCTGCCTCTTTTATTATTTTGGGTGTTCTTGGTGTTAAGTCTCCTACCCCAGCGCGTACCTTCTTAGCACAGGTCTGTTCGATACTTTATTTTGGTTACTTTATCTTTATGCCAATTTGGACGTCGATGGAAAAAACCAAGCCGGTTCCGGATCGTGTCACTTCTGACGGTGGCTTAGGTTTCTGGAAATCTATCGGAGTGGTGGTAATTATTGCATTGTTGACGATATTACCCTTGAAAGCGGTCGGCGCAGAATCGGCGTTTGATTGTGGGTCAATGGCCTGTGACCA
>JBLHNZ010000132.1:0-9337 GCA_047623245.1 Oceanicoccus sp.
ATCACATCGTATTAGCGAGCTATTGAGTACCGCTAAGATTGATGGTGGCTTGTCGGTTGCAAATAAATTCACCTATGGAATACCCAGAATAATTACAGTTCCAGAGCCAATCTCAATACTTCCTCTTGTTACATATGCTAAAAATACAGATCTAAAAATATACGGTTGGTTAAATCTCATAAACTATGAAGTTACTCACAACTCTTCTTTAGTGGTGGTGGAATCGAGGCTGAAAGAAATTGAAGTAAATATAGTCTCTTTTTCTTTCGATTTCGCTGAGCTCAAATTCGTAGCGTCTGGTCGCGCCGACCTTTCTATTGGTTTTCCTGTTACCGCTGAACCTCTTCTAAAAGGCGACGAATTGGGTACCAGTGGTATAAAGGCGTTTCTTCCCCCCTACGAAGTCTATACTGTTTAGATGCATATTTTACGCATACATAAGAACCGTTGGGAATGCTTTGCTAAAGCACTAAAGACTATGAATGAGGACAGAACGTACGAAAGAATAATGAACGGAGAATTATTAGAGCAATAGATGGTGAAACAAAGTGCTTCGTCGATAATTTGATTTTTCCAGCGGCAACCCTTCTGGGGCTATCGTGTTCAGACAATTGCCTTTTACTTACACAGGGTTAAACTACTCGTCTTTTTTGGTGAACAAGGCATCTATAAGTTGTATCTCTCGCTCATACCCCCACCCTAACTAACAACCCCTCCAACCGCGCGTTCCGGCAACATCATTGACAGTAAACGCAGAGATGGCCTCAAATAAAGCGCCTCGAATCCAACAGCGCTAGCCATTTTTTGAATCGATGCCCAAGAACCTGTTCAAAAGCCCTGTCCGAAGGCACCGGTATAGGCCAATCATATCACTATATTAAAAAAATTATTATGTCATTCACTGGGGCCGCCTCTAGAGAAGAAATAGCTCAGAGAATCTACTGACAGACGAGCCGACCAGTTCAGTGCGCAGACACCATCTCTGACTTTTTTAGAATCAAACCGACGTTTGAGGTATTAACTTCGGCTCATTTTTCTTTCGTAACTGCGTCTGAATATTCACTTGTCGGGATTTACTCAAGTTGTATGAACCATAACAAATGATCGCACCGATAAGAGGAATCGAGGCGAGCGGTCCTTCCACAATACCAAGGCTAAAGATAACATCGGGGTCGACTTCTCCTACAATTGCCTGGGACGGAAAGCCAATAACATCGATAGCAATGCCCCCGATCAGTGCGCCCGTCCCGACAGTCACTTTTCCAAAAAACGTTCTTGCTGAATAGAAGATGCCTTCCATCCGACGACCCGTTTTTAGCTCATGTTCATCCGTTACGTCACCAAGTGCAGAGTAAACAGATATTGAAACCATTAAAAAACCACCATAAAACAGCCAATTAAACAGCAATAAAATGGGAAACAAACTCGCCGACCCATTCTCTGGGAATATGAAAAATGAACGCAAAAGGACCGGCGTCGCCGATGCGAATGCTAGCAGGCTTATACCAATCACCATAGTTTTACTTTTATCAAAGCGCTCATGAAAAAACGGAATCATCAGTGCCACCAATAAAAAGATGGGCATATTCGATAAGGAAATCCATTTTATCAAGGACGTAGGTAACTCCCAATAGTGAATATTCATTTGGTAGTGCATGACCTCCCGAACGCCGGTCAAAGGAGCGATAAAGAAGTAACCGCCCAGCAAAAACAGATAATTTCTGTTATTTAGTGCTTGCCAGAATTCTGAAAGAAACTGCCGGAATGTAAACTTCGGCAAATCGTCATTAGGCTGAGGTAAATACTGAATTTGATCCCGCGTAAGGTAAGCACTTAACAAAATTAGAAACGTTGCCGCAAGGGACACACTGACCGCAAAAAACGTCGCGTCGTGCTCTTTCGCAATGGCATTGTCAGGAAAATAGATACCATAAAATGAAAAAGAGAGAATAGCGCTTCCCCAAAAAACCGCTAGCTGATTCCAGCGTAATACTCTTGTTCTCTCAACATAGTCTCCCGATAATTCTGAACCCAGAGCAAGATGTGGAACATGGTAGGCAGTAATAAAAATTTTAAACAGTGAAGCAAACACAAAAAGCCAACTAAACAATAAACATTCACGGATGCTATAACCAAAAAAACCGGGGTCGAGGCTCGCACTTGTGACAAATTCCGGTGGCATGTAGATACAATAAAATGTGGCGCCAACGGGTATCGCAGATATGAAAATAAAGGGATGACGTCTACCCAACTTTGACTGGAATCGATCCGACCATGCACCGATCCAAGGATCGGAGATAGCGTCAAACACAAGCGTTACAAAAAAAGCTGCGCCTGCAAGTGTCCCCGACAAACCAAAAGCCTGAGTATAATAAGCTACAACGAACGCAGAAATGGCGTAATTAACAAACCCCTCGCCCAAACTCCCACAGGCATATTCCATCTTTGCCAAAAATGGGACATGGGTACGCGTATTAGCTGGCATAAATCATCCTAGAGTAGTGTGAAACATCGGCAGACAAAAAACATTATTTTTTCTATACGTTACAGAAAGCATTGAACTGACGCAACCTTTGGAAAGAGCGTTACAAAATTGTAACTTCGCGTTCTCACTTTTTTTATACTATCGAAAGAGACTCGGCAAACTGCTGCATGGACTGCTTTTTCGAATTCGATATTAGTCGCCACAAAAACTTTCAGTTAGCAAGAAAAATCTCCGTAACTAACCAGTCACGACCTTCAATCGAAATAATGACAATAGTAAACAGGCCGCGTTTTGTATCGAGGTATATACTCAGATAGGAGGGCACTAGAACTAGGAATAATCTCTAAGAACAGGAATCGAACGCCTTAAAACGTAAAATACTAAATTTAAATGTACCCGAATTTCACACGTCTTAGACGGCTGCATTACGGAACTATCCATCAACAAGGGAACGAATCTAATACTCGGCACAGACGCCACCGCGCTAGAAAGGTTAGGTGACCAAAAAATACCACGCGCTGCAATGTCTAAAGACAGCGCTTCGGCTGGAGCAACGACCAGAATTGACCATTTCAGCTACTTTGGCTCGTCCTCCAGCGAAGGTCGATTTTACAATACCGTATGAGCTCCGCGTAATTGACAAGTGAGGCCGTCATTCCACTTCAGATCTGGCATAAGGAACTTATGGTTCGAGACGGAACTGTAGGTCCATAACCATTCGCTGGGGGCACATATCCATATAAGCATAGCTTTTTGCCTTGTCTACGTTTAGCAGGCCTTGGCTTCTAAGGAAGAGCCTCAAGACATCGCCGCCCATATCATCATAGGAACGGATGGCCCGCGCCGTTGGACCATGAACTGCGTACCCACAACTCGACTCAGGATTACCCGCGCTATCGACGGTTTCACCGGGCTTTGCATTTCCATACCGACTTGCACCTGTTCCGCCATAGACTCTCAAGTTTTTCAAGCTCGGAGCCAGAGCTTCTATTCATTAACTCATATTTATTCATGGGTCGGGAAAACGAGTTAATCGCGCGCTAATTTTCACTGATCTTTACTTTGCATAAAAGCCCAATTGGGACCCATTTTTTCTTCTGCCATACACTGAGCACTAGGGTGTACAATGACAAATCTCTCCAATGTTAACATATAGAATGGACACCAGAATTATTCAAAAAGAAAATTAAAACTACTCATTAAGTGAGAATCTAGCGTGCCGATGCACTGTTGTTTTATACCTCATACGAGAGATTTAGAGAGCACTGTCGTCATCTTTTATCCCACCCAACTTACACCAAAGAACAGCGGGACGCCAAAGATTCCATAGACTTCACCAAGCAGAGCTTTTATCCTCCTTAGCTGTCCACAAAATACGAAAGAGACTCCACTAAATGAAAATCGCGTCCACATTATTGTCAGGTCTGCTACTTACGCTAGCCTCCGTTAGCTCAACAGCAAAAACTTCAGTTTTATTCATCGGCAACAGTTTTACTTATGGTTATGGCTCTGCAGCCAGATATTATCGCGCCGACACGGTAACAGACCTAAATAATGAAGGTATAGGAGGCGTGCCAGCCCTATTTAAATCTTTTACTGATCAGGCAGGCTTAGACTATAGCGTGTCTCTCGAGACTCGGAGCGGCAGCGATTTGTTTTTTCATTTAGAAAATAAACAAGGCGTTATTGGGCGAAGACCTTGGGATCAAGTTGTAATGCACGGTTATAGCACTTTGGACAGCGACGTACCCGGTGACCCAAATCAACTCATCAAGTCTACGGCGGACATGTCAAAATTTTTGCTGGGTTTGAACCGTGACGTCGAGATTTTTCTCACGGCAACATGGTCTCGAGCCGATTTGATTTATTTGGATGATCGTCCTTGGACTAATAGTCCTGTTAACAAAATGGCTCAAGACATTCGTGCGGGATATGACAAGGCAGCGATGGCTCCTGGCGTTAAATCTGTTAATCCTGTTGGTGAGGCCTGGACTCGAGCTATGGAAATGGGGCTCGCAGATCCCAACCCCTATGATGGTATTGATCAAGGAAAAATTGATTTGTGGACCTATGATCACTACCACGCGAGCTCTTATGGTTACTATCTTGAGGCTTTGGTCGTTTTTGGTAATCTTACCGGAGTCGACCCACGATCTTTGGGTGAGAACGAATGTTCAGGCTATGAGCTAGGTATGTCTCGCTGGCAAGTGAATGGACTCCAACAAGCCGCCTACGATCAACTTGCTATCGAGTCAAGAGTAAGCGCTGCGCCGCTCAATTTACCTAAACCAGTTAACCCTGAACGTTGCAATTAATATCAATATGGTTTCAGGGTTATTTGATTGCTTCTTGAAATAACCCTTCTCATTAAAAACAAAAATAAGCCACTCTCTAGACAACAGGCTCTACTGGAACAGACTCACCGAATTGAACACCTATTAATTCGAACAATTCCAACGCCTCATCTTCGTATTCGATGTAGTCATAAGATTCGTTATTGTCACCGTCAAAGTCAACGATCAACACGCCGTTGTGAGCTGTCATCATAAACCCGTTGATGGTGTCGAACCGACCAAAATCAAAGGCGTCCTCTTCCGAAATAACCACATGGTGCAACTGCACGAATCCACCATCATAGTGAATTTTCACATTAAGATGATAATCGAGCGTTTCCTCATCTGGTTCAATCACGTGAGCTTCTTCACTATCATCTACGACATCTTCATCTGAATGGTTATCAGACTCCCATGAAAAGGTAACTTTGTTGCTACTATCAGCCGCAAAGAAATCGGCCCAACCTTCTACCACCGCACCTGAGGCAATAGCGAGGTCCGTCTCTTCCTGAGGTTCTTGCAAATCTTTTACGAGCTCTTCTGCCTCTTCTAGGCCCTTCTCGGCTTCATCAACAGAGTTTGCAGTTGTTTCGATTGAATCTTCTGCTTCATCCACTGCGGACCCTGCAGTTACACGCTCTTCTTCTGTAGCTTCTGCGGACAAAACCTCCAACGCGGACTCTGCGTCTATTAACAGCTCCCGAGCTTCCGTCAGAGCTGTTTCCACCTCCAACAACGCGTCTGCAGCAGCCTCCGCCGCGACTATCGCTTGCTCCAACGTTAACGTAATTTCTGGCTCCTGTTCGGAATCATCATCACTGTCAGAATCGTCGCCTTCACCATGAAGTACGGTCTCGGGAAGAATCAACACATCATCACTACCGAAATTTTTTATCTTCAATTTGCTTCCGCGTTCTTCCGCAACTATTTCCTGCGCGCCGTCTTCCAATTCAATATGGTGCAGACGATTATCGTTTCCATTTCCATTATCGCTTCCTTTTTCTGTCCCTCCACTAGTGCCGGGGACGTCATCAAATTCATTGATCTCGCCTTCTAGAGCCGCTAATGCCTCTTCTAGTGATTCGTTACTCGAACCAATACCTTTTATTTTCAATTTCAGGCTAATCGCAGAGTCGCCATCATAGTGTTTGTTTTTAACCTTAATAGTTAAGGTTACCTGCTGCGCATACTCGAATTTATTCTCGATAATATCGGCATGTTCATTCTGCGCACCATTAAGAATATCTAGAGCGACTGAACCTAAGGTTTTCTCACCTTCCTGAATTAAACGGACATAGAAATCCAAACCTGCAGGATCGGCATCTTCTCCAAATAACTGCTGATAAAGATTGTTAATTAACGCTGTCTCATCCAAATCACCAAACGACTCCAAAAACTCAGGAGAATTGGCAAACGCATTAATAATAACACTTAAGTCACCACCAGCTTCATCAAGAAGACCCGCCCAATACTCCAACCCGCCTTCGTCGGCAGGGCGACCATAATAAGCAATATAGGTTCTTTGAATTTCAGATCTGGAATGTTCGCTGGCCATAATATTCTCCATACATCTTTCTATACCAAGACATAGGCCTTAATAAGACCAAAATTTAATACGACGACCCGAAGTATAACCGACAGACGTAAAGAAAAGCTGTGACATGCGTCAACAAAATAACGAGCATGATATCTAAAGCTCCAGCAGGTAGCGGTTCCAAAACCAATCTACTAATATCTACAAGCCACGTACCCTCTAGTAGATTTTGGACGCTCCGCTTTGCGAGTTGTCGATCTTCACCAAGCATCCACCCAAACCGACCCGTTCACCTGATTTAGTATCGTGAAAGCGTCACTAAATATCAACGCGTTGACACTGACAATGGAAGGACAGAGCTTGTGTCGGACCGCTTAAAAATATTCGTATTCCAATAACTGTAGCGCTAGCATAAAAAGAACCAGCGTTTTTATGTAAATCCTATTCGATCCAATTACCGGCAGTTTACGGGATAATGACCACATGCTCATCTTGCAAAACACCGTACGCTTTGTTCCCAGCGACACAACCCAGAACATGTTGTTCTGCCTGTACTCTGCTCCATCCTGAAAAACGGTTACCCTCGGTATATTCGTAGACTCTTAATTTGACCATTCTCCCCTGTCTGATTCCTATGTCACCCATCGAAATAAAACCTCCCCATACCATTGGTCGATAGTCGCCGTCCTTTAGGCGACAATCGACAGGTCGGCGCTCCTCGATCATATAATCATCAAGGGCACGAAATACGGCGTTCTGTTTTACACGTAAAGCTGGCATGCGCACAATATACTGTATATTTATACAGTTACGCAATCCCTAAAAATTACCGAAAACGTTATTCGTTTACCATTATTTTTTGGCGGCACATGAACGACGTTATTGCGTATGAACTCAAATCGTAAAACGACCTTATTAATCAGCTACTTGACTGACAGCCGGAGCGCTTAGCGGACGGCAATTAGTCTATAGTCCTGTGAATATCATTAAAATACAATGATTCCAAAAGGAAGCTTATGATTAAAACTAGCGTAAAGAAAAAGAAATTGAAGTTAACGGTACGCAGCTAAAACTAGCCGAGTATTCCACTGTTCACGACTTAGAAGCGATACGATTTAGAAGCGTACAGCTCATCATACCGGCCACCCATCCATTAAAGCCCGCCGAATAAGCGATGCCCGCATGATGGGAAGTGCAAGCTAAAAATGAATCGTGTAACCCAACTTAGTAACCCAAGCAAAAAAAAGGACCTACGCGTGAACGTAAGTCCTTAATTTGTATGGTGCGCCCGAGTGGATTCGAACCACTGACCGCTCGGTTCGTAGCCGAGTACTCTATCCAGCTGAGCTACGGGCGCGTAGCGTGCGCACTATAATGATCGGTGCGGCTTTAGTCAATAGCATTTGAAATACTATTAAATTTTCTACAAAAGAGACCGACAAGAATACGATCAACCAATTTTGTATCACCTGAATCTGAAGTCTGACGTTCAAAATTCGGTGTTTACCCTGGATACCACAACCTACGGATGCCCAAAATAAATGGCGGAGAAGGAGGGATTCGAACCCTCGATCCAGTTTCCCAGATATACCCTTAGCAGGGGCACGCCTTCGGCCACTCGGCCACTTCTCCACACAAACTTTTAAGTTTTTAAACTGGTTTCTCCAGCCAGACCTTCAACATGATAATCCGAAGATCCTAAACAATCTATGGTTTAGATTGTGGTCGCTACCCGTCAAAAGAATCTCTTGTAAAGTCCTTCTAAACGAGCGCGGCATCATAACATACTTGCAGAAATTTCAAAGACTTATTATAACTAAGCGTTACCTATATTGTCAGGGTCGACGTTTTTTTCTTTTTGAATACGATCGTAAATTTCTTCACGATGTACCGCGACTTCTTTTGGTGCATCAACGCCCACCCTAACCTGATTACCTTTTACAGCCAAAACGGTTATTTTTACATCGTCACCAATAATAAGAGATTCGCCTATTCGGCGGGTCAAAATTAACATAATGCCTTTCCACTAAAATTATTACGCTTACCTGAAAGCAATACGATCGATCTGTAAAGACACAGGCTATTGAACCCATTCGCAAACGCGCCTTTACTGCCTATCACAACGTAATATCATTCTTATAATACAGGACTCTATCCGGGACAACGATATCACGCTCTACGGCCGAACCACTGCTCTCTATCCTTTAATCTTCCGTAGCGGACACTTTATCCAATTCAAAAACAGAGTGTAATGAACGTACACCTAGCTCCAGAAACTTTTCATCGATAACAACGGATATTTTAATTTCCGAAGTCGTTATTAGCTGTATGTTAATACTGACATCAGCTAACGCTTTAAACATTTTACTTGCTATACCTGCGTGGGAACGCATCCCTACGCCTACAATTGACACTTTGGCAATTTTACTGTCCACGGTAACTTCCCGCGCACCAAGATCCTCAGCCGTTCGTCGAAGAATAGCTTCAGCGTTAGCTAGATCACTACGCTGCACAGTAAAAGTGATATCATTTGTTAGATCGGCGCCCACATTTTGTACAATAACATCGACTTCGATATTGGCTTCACTAACAGGACCTAAAATACGGTAGGCAACCCCTGGAATATCGGGCACACCCAGAACACTCAACTTCGCCTCATCCCGAGTAAAGGCAATTCCCGATATTGCTGGAGACTCCATAGCGTTTCCTTCCTCTAAACTAATCAACGTTCCCATACCGTCTTTGAAACTATGTAAAACTCGCAACGGTACGTTATATTTCCCTGCAAACTCAACGGCTCGAATTTGCAGAACTTTGGATCCTAGGCTGGCCATTTCCAACATTTCTTCAAAAGTAATACGGTCGAGACGACGTGCACTATCAACGACCCGCGGATCCGTGGTGTATACACCGTCGACATCGGTATATATTTGACATTCGTCCGCTTTTAACGCGGCTGCAATAGCAACAGCCGTCGTATCGGAC
>JBLHNZ010000133.1:0-9236 GCA_047623245.1 Oceanicoccus sp.
GCGCCTCGTTGAGACGGATTAGGTCTTAACTGTGAGTGTCAGGTTTTAGTTAAGAGTCGTATCCTGGATCGAGTCGCTAGACGTAGTTCACAGCTCCACCGTCAATGCGAATATTTTGACCATTGAAAAAACTGGCTCTGTTGCTGGATAAAAAAACGACTAGATCTGCGACTTCTTCACGCTCTGCAATTCGACCGCAGGGGTTCGGGAAATCCAGTTCAACGATTTTGCTTTCAATTTCACTCCAACTGTCTCCCCATCCTTCTCGAATGGCTCGCTTTCTAAATCCTACTTCCAGTTCGGGAGTGCGAATCAAACCGGGAGAAACTGTATTGACGGTAATACCCGTGTGAGTGAGTTCGTTTGCCAAACTGACGCTCATCGTAGCCAAAGCTCCTTTGGCCGCATAATAATGTGGCATTACCGCATTAGGTCGATGACTGCCGATTGTCCCCAGCTGAATAATCCTACCCCAACCTTTTTCTTTCATGCCAGGGACAATCGCCTGAATCATACGGGTGGCAGATAATACGTTCTTTTGGTATATGTCGAGCCAGTCTTCAGTTGTCGATTTACTCCAGGTACCGCGAGACGTTGTTCCGTAATTATTGACTAAAATATCGACGCTGCCGACAGCCTTCTCCACTTGCGCGATGACTTGTTGTGCACCTTGATCATTTGTTATATCTCCCCATACGCCGTAAGCTCGTTCCACTTTGGCGGCTGCATCGGCCGCAGCGTCTTCTTCATTACTGTGAAATATAACGGTGGCTCCTTCGCGAGCCAGCGCTTGGGCAATGACTTCTCCGGTTCCTCGGTTACTGCCGGTGACTAGGGCAATTTTGTTGTTTAGCTCAAAATCCATTATTTTTTTCCTGATAAGTCCAAATCGGTATCGACGATAGTCGCATAAGACGTCAAAATGGCATAATTAAAACTGATAAACAATAAATCTGAAAAAATGAGGCTTGAGAATGAACTACTGTCCGCAATGTGCAAATCAACTGGGCGAAGTCCTCGTCGATGGTGAAATCCGGCATGGCTGTTCCGATTACAAATGTGGCTTTGTTTTCTGGAATAATCCGATACCGGTAGTAGCGATGATTGTCGAGGTCGATGGAGGTGTTGTAATGGCCCACAATGTTGCCTGGCCCAAGACGTTTTATTCGATTATTACAGGCTTTCTTGAGTCGAGTGAAGATCCTGAAAAATGTGCTCGGCGGGAAACCGAAGAAGAATTGGGCTTACACACAATGGAGTCAACGTTGGTTGGGGTCTATCCTTTTGAACGACAAAATCAGGTTATTATCGCCTACCACATAAAAGCCGTAGGAAAAATAACGCTAAACCATGAATTGGACGATTATAAAATTGTGCCGAAAAACGAGCTGAAAGGCTGGAACATGGGTACAGGTTTGGCTATAAACGATTGGCTTGCGAAGCAGGGTCTTAACTAATTAGCATTGATACACTACCACTAAGTGGTTACCTATAAAGGGTCTTTGACCCTTCTTTTATTCTTACTAAATATCAAGATACATCGTTGCGCCGTGTTTCTACGTTGTGTGTAATTCATCCCTCACTCACCACTTTGGTTTGATTACACGAAAAGTACCATTAGCTAGCCCCCCTATCCAGAAACTCGTCTTTGCAGCGTTAGCGCGGCAATCTTATTTTTCTAACATGTTGATAGTTATGTACTAATTCTAGCGCCCAAGATTGCCGCGTGGCTACGCTTCTCGCAATGACACTATTTCTGGGTGGGCACTAGCTAACGGTGGTATCTTTGGGATTGAGCGCTTCATATTGTCCGGGATCAACAAACATCAGGCTGATAGTTATTTTATCAAGTGTCCCTAACTCTATTGCCAGAACCATAACGTTAAATTGATTGTTGATGTTCACAATACCCGGTAGATGGATTAATTGTGTATTGTCATCACTACTTAGAATATTCAGTTCAGCTTTCGCTCTAAACTTTTCTGCTAATTGGTTCAATATGCTTCTCAGCGCAGCTATAAATACATCGAAGTTAAAACCCGGCCCACGAAATTCACTGTAGTCGAGACTAATATTGACCGGAGCCTCTATCAAATTGTTGATAGTGATCTTTCCCAATGGCTGTTTACTGCCACTTTTCATATTTTTAAACGTCAACTTAGCTTTGTCTTTTGGCGCATTTATGAAAAGCTGATCGAGTACATTAGCAGCCATATTGACCAGTTCCATTAAGTTCAAGTCAATTACGTTTTTTTCACTCATTACGAACTCCGTAGGAATTAATTATCACTTAGGCTATTTTCTCTAATCCTTAGGTTACAAGGACCTCGAGTTTTCACTTATACTGATTAAAGGCGCTAATGTTATAGGGAATGTTATGACGATCATACCCTGGAACTCACAATTACAATAAAACAGGAAAAATTTTGATGTCATTCGATTTGGGGCTAGGGCTGAGTAATATGGAATGGATCGCCCACGGTAGTATTTTCGTTGTCAACCTGGGCCTGTACTTTTTTGCGAAGCCACTATTGACTATTGTTGAAGCGGGGCGAGAGGAAGAATCCAAAGTAAAAATACTGCGTTATCTGAATATTTTGGTAATGCTTTTGCAACTCATCGATATTATTTTGCTTAGGACAACAAGTGATTATCAGAATTACTTCATAAAGATCGGCTTAACTGTGATGGCTCTCTACGCTAGTTTACTGTTTTTTAGTGTTAGCGCGTTTTTACTACTTAAAAAATTCGGGCAAGAAAAAGAGCTGGACGGACATACCATTTTTGTTGAGACTTACAGTAGTCGCCTGGTTGAAATTATTTTGCTAATACTCACTGTTGTCGCGACGATATATATATTAATCGTGACGTGGGGCGCAAACAGCTTACTAGAGACGACGGGTATATTTGGGATTATCGCTGCGTTTCTGGCTTTTACGAGTAATATCTGGGCCCCCGATATCATTAGCGGGTTAATTATTCTCAATACCCAGATGTTAGAAGATGGCGATGTTGTTGTTGTCGACGGTTACACAGATGAATACGTCATCTCGAAAGTGACTTTTGTCTATATCATTCTCTATGACATTCGTAATAATCATAGGACTCTGGTTAGAAACAGTCGGTTTATTCAGAGCAAAATTGATAATCTAAGTCGTATAGCCAGTACCGATGGCATTCGAAAAAAGTTGGTGTATGACATCGGATATCCGACGGTAAATAATTCTACAGCGGATGAACGCTTAGAAGCATTAAAGAAATTCCGGGTGAAAATTGACAAGATGTTTGGACGTGCTTTTGACGCTTGCTGCGAGAACGAAAATATAAAGATAAACACTAACAAACCATTTGAGTTTGCAATAACAAATACAGGGAATTATGCACTTGAATATACGTTGTGGATTTATCTCGAACGATTACCAAACACGAAAATCACCGCCACGATTCGAAAACACTTAATGGGTACTATTTATTGCGTCAATGAAGAAGTGTTTGTTGCCTCCGTCGCGGAAGGTATCGCCCTGTCGACCCCCGTTCTCAACGACGTCGTTTATGCGAAAAAGGGTGAGCCATTGCTTTCACAATAGCCCACCAGAGACCATAACTGATTGTTGTTTGTGGCGTTTTTCCGATCCTCGCAATACTCTGGACGGATGTGCAGAAAAAATGAGTCAGTTTTTTCCTTTTTGATGGTTATTGATAAAGTTGGTTCGCGTTCTATTGGTTTACATAGCTTCCTCGTTGACATATTGGTTTTTAATTAGTGGGATTATCCGAGCTGGCGGTCCCTGTTGTAGCAGCTGGCCGTTAGCCATTTCGATAATTTCGTCATAGTGCTCTAGGCTCTCTAGGCGATGCGCGATCGTTATCACCGTTTTGTCTGCCAACGCCGTGCGCAACAAGCGTTGGATATGCTCGTCGCTGGTCCGGTCGAGTGAGCTAGTCGGTTCATCCATCAGAATGAACTGTTTATCGAGCAATATGAGTCGCGCCAAACACAATAGCTGACGTTCACCAACACTGTAATCGCGACCGCCTTCCAAAACCGTCGCGTCCAGATCGATCGTAAGTCCGACGGTGCTCAGCGCTTTTTTTAACTGCCAGTCATTGACATTTTCTAGCCCGCCCATCAAATTGAAACGAATGGTTCCCATAAACAAATACGGATCTTGCGGTACTACGCCAAATTGGCTGCGCAGAGCGTTAACGTCTAATGAAAATATCGAATCATTCCCTACCCTGATATCTCCTGCGTGGTGATAAACCATGCGGAATAAGGCTTGCATCATGCTCGATTTCCCCGCTCCAGTGCGACCAATAATGCCCACCTTTTTACCCTGTGGTATGGTCAGCGTTAAGTTATTCAATATCAAAGGAGTGTCTTCTCTGTAAGACATGCTGTAGCCTTCAAAGTGAATATCACCCGACAGCGTCTTATCCATTTTTTTAGCAGGGTCGGGAGCCGTAAGATTCAAAACTTTCGATTCCTGAGTCGTTTCGTGAGGCAAGTCCATCATAAAGAACGCTCGTCGTGCGTGAGACGCTGTTTCACCCATAAATGACATGTCCCATGCAAGGCCAAAGAATATGTTGTTGAGATTAAAAACGGCGGTAATTATGACAGCGGCAAGTGTTACTGTTATCAATTCGGAATGGAGACCATAGATCAAAAAACCGTAGACAGTTATTGCATACAATGCCGAGATTAGTCCCATCCACAGCATTCCCCAGCTCATCAGTCGACAGTAAAACAATTGGATGTCCATAGAATCCCCAAAAGCATTGTGTATTCGTGTTAACAAGTTACTTTGCTTATTGTACAAATTAAATATCGAGCGACCTTCAATCAAATCAGTTTCTCTGTGTAGCGCTTCTCCGATTTTTACCGCGCGGATTTCTCGCGCATGACTCATCATGGGCGCCAGTTGCATTTGTAAGGCAACGTACAGTAGCACGACCGGAATAATCAGCAGTCCAGCGACGGGATGCGCCAGCATAATCAAGATGCCAACGCAGATGACTTCCGAAAAACCATTTATCGTATCGCCGACAGACATCACTCCTTCGAGCCGCAGCATGCCGTAGTCGCCAATCAATCGGTTTATTAGTCTTCCAGACGGATTTTCGTCAAAAAATGTGGTCCGTACTTCGCTCATTGACTTCATCATATCCGCCTGAATATGCTGCGTAGACCACTGCCCCGCTAACTCAAAGGCCGACCACGCAGCTACTCGCGTAAACATTGCGACTAGTGCGATGACGACAAGTGTCGAAAAAGTCGCTGGTATGGTTATCACTGAGCCCAAAATGAAGTGCTGTACCTCACACCTCGCGCTCGCGGAACAGGAGACCATTTCTCCTACCAACCATAAAAAATAGGGTGGAACAGCCGCCGCAGCAATTATAACGAGTACTGTCGGAACCAATATTTTGCGCAGTAATTTTAAAGATAAAACGAAACGTAACATCGTTTTTACGTTGTTTTGTTTTGCGCTTATTTCTTCTGTCGTAACAAAATTTTTGTGATCCATTTTATTCTCCCGCGAACTCTTCGCGTTCCTCTGTTCCTTCTATTTCGCCCGCTTGAAGTTGGCGATTGAACTCTGAGTAAGGGTTGTTAATGAGTGTATCGGGCGCGTCGTCTTCAATGATACGTCCTCGAGCCATCACTAGTATTCTGTCTGTTTGAGACAGTTCCGCAAGTCGGTGACTACACAAGATGAAGCCGTTAGGTTCCGTCAACAATGTTTGCATTAGTTTAGCTTCGGTGTCGCTATCGACCGCGCTTAGTGGGTCGTCCAATACAAGAAAGTCTCTTCTCGAGTACAGCGCTCTTGCCAGATTGACCCGTTGTTTTTGTCCGCCCGACAAATTGACGCCCGTCTCACCAATTTCCTCTGCGACTCCCGCCTCCCAATGAGCGATATCGGCCTCAAGTTCTGCCAAGCGAATGGCTCTCATTACGTCGTTACTGCTGCTCGTATTGTCGAGTGAGATATTGACTGCCAAAGCCGTGTTAGACAGATATGCCTCCTGTGGCATGTAGGCAATATTTGTGCGAAAGTTTCTGTAGACATCTTCATGCCACAAATTGGTTAAGGTGCCATTGTCAAATTCAACTTCAATAAATCCTGAGGTAGGCTTTATTTCGGCACAAATCAGTTTCAATAAGGTTGATTTTCCTGCACCTACGGAGCCGATTAGGCTCACATGTGTATTTAAATCCAATTCCAAATCAAGGTTTTGAATGACATAGTCGTTTTCACATTCGTAGCGAAAACTAACGTCATGAAAAATTAATTTGATCGGTTTTGACTTTTCGGTAATTAAATTTGAGGGGGGCGATAAATCGTCGCGAATATCTCTGTGCCGAAACAAGTCGTTGAGGCGGTCAACGCATGCTGATGCGGCGGCGTAGCTGATAAAGATATCGGGTAACCAACGAATATAAAGCGTTATGTGATTCAGCATCCAAATGCTAGCAAACAGAGTCACCAGGTCTTGTTCGCGACCTAAAAGTTTTTGCGACCAAATTAATGCGATAATCGGCAGCAGCCACCAGCTGACGCTGATGCCGAAATTGATTAAGTTCACTCCGTGTTGTTTTGTTGCTTCCACAAGTAGCCGATGCACGTGACCAGCCACTCGTGTCTGCATTAATGCTTCCCAGCCTAAAAAGCGCAAAAGGCGAACATTAGTGACCCACTCGCCAACGATCGTCGACAGGTCGTCTTCTTCTTTCTTGACTAATTTTTCCTTTTTATGAACATACTTCCCTAGCCAAAAAGACAGAGGCATCGCACCGAAACCGATAACCATTGCAATGAGGCCCGGTAATCCCATATTGATAATGATGACCGGCCCCAAAATAATTAAAGCTAAAAGACAGGGAACTCCATTTCGAGCGACTCCGTTAAGAAACTCCCCGACTCGGTAAACGTCTGAGGATACGAGGGTTTTTAGGTTTCCGGTTGAGAACTTGTTGGTAGATAGCTGTCCCATTCGCAACAGCTTTACGTTGACCCGCACGGTAATGAACGTCCGAACGCTAACAAACAACTGACTTTGATACAAAGACGTCCAGGCATTAATGATCTTCATTATTATTTGTGCTATCGAATAAAAAACCAGAAAAGCGACTGCGGTTGATAAGTCGTTCGCTTCATCTAATATTTTTTCGCTAGCAAGAACGGCAAGCAGTACCATTATCGTCATCAGAGCTCGCCCGAACACCAAAATCGACAAATGTCTTTTGAAGGAGCGGACGAAATCGAGCCAAAAGTTTCCCCCCATGAGTAATTGTGGGTCTTCTTCTTTTATGTGGTCAAATTCCGTCTGTAATTCCGGTCCCATTTTTTGACGTTTAACGTCGGTGGTCGCCAGAAACTCTTTCTTTAGTCTTGCTGGGTTAGCAAAAACTGCGATGTCAAACATGACATGCCCCTTTTTTGGTTATTTAGGGGCAAAAAAAACCCCGGATGCCTATTGGGCCTTCCGAGGTTTTAACTCTCCGGAAGGCTTGTTTATCAAACCTTCCGAAAAAAATATTTTCGTTAGGTCGTCGGTACGCCTTTGGTGTTGCTATCGTTTTTGATAATGCATTCAGAGACGAACGAAGTAACGCTAGGTAGATACATATACGATAGGCGCAGTTGTGCCGGGGCTAAGAAATTTGGCCCGATATTATGTACCTGTGTGATGTGGCTGAAATTATTCATAGTGTCGCCGTCTAAAATCTGTAGCAAAACATGGTATGCCGATAAAATAAAATTGCAAGGACAAATAGTATTTTTTTGTAAAATTATTATTGTTAACAGACTCTCTAAGAAAACGGTGGGTATTGTTTAGTTCGGGCTAATCATTTTTTTATCTGTTCGAAAACTCAGTGACAGAACATCTCCCTGTTTCTGTTTGAGACAAAAAATTAACCCGTTGCGACGCGTAATCTATCGTGGACTAGTTTAAGATTATCAATTATTTCGTCGACGCTGCGTGCGCCCGATTGAAAAATTGCAGTCGCGTTTACGGTACCCCATTCGAACCCCATCTCTTTAACCGCAATCGCGCGTGCTTCAACTTTATCAAGATCCGCATAGAAGTTTTTGCCGCTTTTTTCGGTGGGAGGTAAATCAAGCATTTGTTGAAATTCTATATCGTCAGGATTTCGGCCAGCTTCTTCAGTGTGCCGGCGAATCGCTTCAATTGAAGATTTTGCGACCATCGGGTCTACAATAGAAGTAGCTAGCCAGCCATTTCCCAGTTCACCAATACGACGGAAAGCGCGTTTGGAATTGCCGCCAATCCAGATAGGTAGTTTGTTGCCTTGCGGTGGTTTTGGCTCCATCGCAATCGCCTCAAGATGGTGAAATTCGCCGGCAAAATCTATTTGACTATCTCCCCAAAAGGCCCGCAACAATCGAATAGACTCATCCATACGTTTTCCTCTATTTTCGAAGTCAACGCCCAGTGCTTCGTATTCTGCCTTTTGCCAGCCGACTCCAACCCCGAGCCTCACTCTTCCGCCAGATAAAGTGTCTAAGGTACTGATCTGTTTAGCGACTAAGGTTGGCTGACGTTGAGGCAACACGAGTACCTCAGTGCCGAGACCTATAGTCGAAGTTACTGCAGCGACGTAGGAAAGAACCATCAAAGCTTCCATAATCGGCATTTTGGGCGGATACATGGGTGCCGATCTGGAGTTTGTCGGATAACCCATTACCACGTGATCAAACATGTCGAGCTGATCGTAGCCGATTGCCTCGATGGCTTTTGCTAATTTTATAATTGCAGCGGGACCTTCTCGGTACGCGACACTGGGAAACTCTACGGCTAATTTCATAAGGAGGTGCTCGGCTAGTTGAACGTCATCACTTTAATGTGAGGTAGAGAAACTAATATCCTCACGTCAATATTTATAGGATCGCCAAATTTGGATTCGCTATTTCTTTACAGTCATCATTAGGAATCCTGAAAAAGCCGCGTTGGAGGGCGACAGGCTTTTGTCGACCTTCGTCTTCGCTTCATTGATTAAAGTCCGATATTTTTTATAGAAGTCCCAGGTTGGAGCGGGTTTATAAACTGGATCAGTAATTTCAAAATAGTTCAGGATGTTTTTTGCCGTTGTCGGTTTGACGAACACTTCTTTGTTCGGTGCATAGTACGCAGGAATAATCGTGACCAGGCTCCATTTCGCCAGCTTCGCGGTTTTAAGTAAGTCGACCATGGCTTCGAAACCG
>JBLHNZ010000134.1:0-9210 GCA_047623245.1 Oceanicoccus sp.
AAACACAAAATTGAGCAACCTGAGTATACGTAATTCCTTTCATACCGCCCATAACGGCATAGAAAAACACCACCGCCATTCCTATCAACACACCTGTCGTGATTTCAACTTCAAGAAACCGGGAAAACACCACACCGACACCGCGCATCTGGCCAGCAACATAAGTAAAGGATATGAAAATCAAGCAAATAACTGCGACAATTCGAGCCGATTTAGAATAGTAACGTTCACCGATAAAATCGGGGACTGTGAACTGGCCAAACTTTCGTAAATAGGGAGCTAGTAACAAAGCTAACAAAACATAACCCCCAGTCCAGCCCATTAAATACACCGACCCGTCATACCCCGAAAATGCAATAATCCCGGCCATCGATATAAAAGACGCCGCGCTCATCCAGTCTGCTGCGGTAGCCATGCCGTTGGCTATAGGATGCACATTGCCGCCTGCAACATAAAACTCTTTTGTCGTGCCCGCTCGGGACCAAATGGCAATGCCTATATAGAGAGCAAAGCTCAAACCGACCACGATATAGGTTAATAATTGAGTAGACATGGAATCACCTAGCTATTTTTGTTGTTATTTTTTCGACCTTAACATCCTCGGAATCGTCAATTCCGTAACGGCGTTCGATCTGATTAATGCGAATAACGTAAGTAAAGATAAGAATTATGAACACGTAGATAGAGCCTTGCTGAGCAAACCAGAAACCCAATTTCATACCCAAAAAATCAAAATGATTTAGATAGTCGACAAATAGAATACCAAATCCAAACGACACTAAAAACCATACGACTAACAATTTGACTAACAGATTGATGTTTTCACGCCAATACGCTCCAACGTCTTTCTCATTAAGAACGTCTGCATCGTGGCGACTGGGCTCAGGTAAATTTGACCCCTGATGGTGATAGATTTCTTCATCACCTTTATTCAGTTTACTGACGTTTTTTTCAGGTGAGTCTGCCATACTATTTCTCTCAATTATTATTAATAGACATTCTTCCACAGGCAGTCTGCTCGAAACGCACTGCCCTTTCTCGTTTGGCCCTATCTAAATCAAATTATTTTTTGTTTCTTTCTTCCCAAAATGTCGCATTTCTAATTCCCAATTTAACCGGGTCGAATGTGTAAGTTGTCACACCTGCCTTCTTTTGCTTTTCGTAGTCTTTTAAGGCCTTGAGCGCCGGCTTCGCTATGAAAAACATAATGACTATTGCGATAATATTCAGCCACGCCATCATGCCTACAGCGATGTCACCAAGCCCCCAAGCGATATCAGCAGCTTTAACCGTGCCGTAGAAAGTTGATGCCATTATTCCAATTTTTAGAAAAGATTTTAATGCTGGAAGTTTGATAGTCCTGTTCAAATACACAACATTTGCTTCTGCGATAAAATAATAAGCCAAAATTGTAGTAAACGAAAAGAAAAAGAGAGCAAGTGCCACAAACGGCTTGCCTAAGCCGGGTATCATACTTTCCACGGCAATTTGGGTATAAGCGGGACTATTGGCAGCTACTTCCGCAGCTAAGTTTTGAACAATAAGAGTATCTCCAATACCGTAAACGTTATAAGACCCTGTTACGAGGATCATAAAAGCGGTCGCGGTACAGACAAACAACGAATCGATATATACAGAAAATGCTTGAACTAGACCTTGCTGCGCAGGATGTTCAACTTCAGCAGCAGCGGCAGCGTGTGGACCCGTACCTTGTCCTGCTTCGTTTGAATATACTCCGCGTTTTACACCCCAACCAATCGCCGCACCTAAGCCTGCCATTGGTGAAAATGCGTCGCGCATAATCAACTGTAAGACGTCGACAAACTTGTCCATATTGAGAGCAACAACCGACACTGCCACAATAATATAAGCCAATGCCATAAAAGGAACGACAACCTGGGCAAAATTAGCAATACGCTTAACACCACCAAACACAATGAAACCCAATAGTAAAACAATGCAGACGGCAGTATATATTTTTGCCGAGCTTAATAAGCCAAAAGAGGTATCGATCATGGCACCGGCACCAAAAGCCATTTCAACAGCGTTACCAAGGCTGTTAGACTGAACCGTTGGCAACATCAATCCGCAAGCAATGATTGTTGATATTGAGAAAACCCATGCATACCACTTTTGACCCAGGGCTTTTTCAATATAATAAGCCGGTCCACCTCGATACAATCCATCGATCTCTTCTTTATAAATTTGTGCATTCGCCGACTCGACATAGGCAGTCGCGGCACCAAAAAATGCAACAATCCACATCCAGAAAACAGCTCCTGGCCCACCGAAGCCGATGGCGGCGGCGACACCCGCAATGTTACCCGTACCCACTCTTCCAGACAGCGATACCGCCAGCGCTTGGAAAGATGAAAGTCCCTGCTCGGAACTCTTGCCAGTAAATAACAGACGCCACATTTCTCTAAAATGGCGCACCTGTGCAAACCGAGTTAAAACCGAAAAAAACAAGCCTGCCCCTAAGCACAGATAAATTAGCGCCGGACTCCATATGTAATTATTCAATTCATTGACAAAATCTAGCACAAAAAAGATCTCCAGTTTAATTAGTCATAGTTTTCTCGAACGATTGGAAGAGCAATATCGGTGTCAGTGATAGTTGCTGCCTGCAGAATTGTATCCCGCCCGCGCGTTAGCGACAACTATCCATTGATGAGGATTAGAGCATTCGACAATCTAAGCAGGAAATATCAACAAACGCACCCAAATTGATCCATAACCGATGAAGACAAACGCCAGGTTCCAGCGATGTTCAGTGATACCGGCAAAAAAACACTACAGGTTATTAGCACGCCTTTCAGCCTTTATTGTGAACGAGACTAAAATTATCGCCATCATACATGCAGCAATAATCAACAAAAAGCCAGCATCCCAACCCGACTGATCGACCACATACCCAATGGCAATATTAGCCGACACTGCCCCGCCCACATAACCAAATAAACCGGTAAAACCCGCCGCCGTTCCCGCCGCCTTTTTGGGAACCAAATCAAGAGCGAATAAACCGATCAACATTACCGGACCATAAACAAAGAATCCAATAGCAATTAACATGGCTATATCGACACTTGGATTACCGGGCGGATTGAGCCAATATACAATGACGCAAACCATAGTAATAAGCATAAAAATTATTAGAACCGGTGATCGACAGGCTCTAAAATATTTGTCCGATATGTAACCGCAAATTAGCGTACCAGGGATACCAGCCCACTCATAAAAAGCATAAGCCCAGCTCGACTCCTCGAAAGAAAAATCCTTAACCTCAGATAGATACGTAGGCGCCCAGTCCAGCACACCATAGCGAACCAAATAGACGAATGCGTTGGCAACCGCAATTGCCCACAATAGCTTATTATTCAATACATAATCGAAAAAGATCTCTTTCGCTGAAAACTCTTTCTCGTGACTTGCATGATAATCGAAAGCAGTTGGGAAATTCTGATGGTAGCTTTCGATTGTTGGTAAGCCTTGGGATTGCGGCGTATCCCTTACAGTTAACCAAACAAAAAGTGCCAAAAATATAGCAATCACCCCGTGAAAATAGAAAATGGCGTGATAGTCTGAAAAAATCGCCATGCCGAGAATTGCAATCGGCCCTACTAAACCCCCTCCCACATTATGGGCAACATTCCAAAGAGCCATCTTCGTTCCGCGCTCTGCTGGCGAAAACCAGTGAACCATTACGCGACCACTCGGCGGCCACCCCATACCTTGAAACCACCCATTAACCATTAACAAACAAAACATTATCGAAACAGAACTCGTCGCAAAAGGCATAGTACCCATGAAGATCATGACTAGAGCTGAAGACAGTAGGCCAAAGGACATAAAAACACGCGCGTTACTGCGATCAGACACACTGCCCATTATGAACTTCGACAAGCCATAGGCAATTGCAACCCCGGAGAGGGCGAAACCGAGTTCGGTTTTTGTATACCCTTCCTCAATCAAGCTCGGCATCGCGAGTGTGAAATTTTTTCGGACGAGATAATATCCTGCATACCCTATAAAAATACCCAAAAAAACTTGAAGCCTCAGTTTCGGGTAATTTTCGTCTACCGTCTCGTCTGAAAGCGCTTCTTTATGTATTGCTGGCTTAAAAATTCCAATCATAATTTTTCTTTTTCTGTGAGGTACATGAAATGAACCACTAAAATTTGGTTAGGCGTCTTCGAATTACAATAGACAATTTACCTAGTTAACAACCGTATTTTTTTTCACAAATTGAACCGTTAGATCCGTAAAATCAGTAAACAATCCATCCACTTTTGCGCGATTCAAAAATATGTCGAGTAAATGCTCATAGCTGCTCGCATAAGCGGGTATTGCGCCCGCTTCCCTGCGAAATGTGTAGGGGTGAACCACTAAACCCGCAGCGTGGGCGTCACTGACAAGACGACTAATTTTCAATTTTTCGGCTAAAGAATTATTGTCAACGATCATGCCTAGACTGGGGCCAATTCCGTCGACATACTGAGCAAGATCCAGAATTCCTTGCTTCGTTAAAATGGCATCGTAGTACTCGTTTTCATTCATTAACTGGACAAGTTTTACTTCCATATTCAGCGCCGGCAGTAATTTTGTTGCAACTCGATTTAGGTCTCCAATTTCAAAGGATTGAAAATACGCCTTGTCGCTCTTTTTTATGTAGCCATAAGCTTTCAGTATCTTTAACACTTCGAGGCTTAAGTCTTTACCTTCTTCCAAATGAAAGCTCGGACTTTTAACCTCCGTATATAATCCAACACTCTTGCCCGTCGATTTATTTAAGCCCTGAATTAATTCGATTTCCTCTGACAGCGTATGTACTCTAAACCGAGACTCGTTGAGTGGAAACCGATCTGGAAACACGGGTACCTTGTGCCCTGCTTTTATCGAATATCGCTCTGACACATTTAAAGTACGAATTTCATCCAGCGTAAAATCGATGACATAGTATCTCCCGTTGGGCCGCTTTCTGTCTTTGAATTTAGTTTGTACATCGGTAACTTCGTCCAAAAAATGATCGTGAAGAACAACGAGATGGTTATCTTTGGTCATAACGACATCTTGTTCGATATAGTCAGCTCCCATTGCATACGCCATCGCTTTCGCGGCAATGGTATGTTCTGGAAGGTAACCACTCGCGCCTCTATGAGCAATTACCAGAGGTGCCTCCGAGTAAGCCGATGACATCGTTAGCATCGTCACTATTCCCAAGCCGATAGCTACCAACTTCGATCTTTTCTTATTGTTCATATTAACTCCAATTATTTCAATCAGAGTGCAGTGATTAAACAAACATTGCAATACAAAATTGCCCGAACTACGATAGCTATAGTTTAACCTTTCGGCTTATGTCTACCGCCACAAGCCGCCTTTTATGATAAAAAATTCATCGTGCGCTAGATTCTGGATAGGAATTTGGATCGCCTATACATTATCGACAAGCGCTGTCAAATCACGTACTAATCGACAGACCACATGTGACAGTGTCTTTCGGTTCAATCAAAGACCTATTGATGAAAATACGCTCTAAATGCCAATCTCAAGTAGACACGCTGGACATACAAGCGATAGGCTTTTAATCTTGCGACTTTGAGACTAATTAACATGCGGAGTTATCTCGACTAGTTTCGCAAGGAATCACTACATGATCGATAATAAAAACGACTTACTTTTGAAAGAGCGCGCAGCTAAAGTTATTCCCGGCGGTATGTACGGCCACCAAAACACCCGCCCTTTACCGAGCGCATTCCCCCAGTTCATTAGTCGAGGAAAAGCTGGACACATATGGGATGCAGATGGCAATAAGTACATTGATTTCATGTCAAGTTATGGACCAATAATCCTTGGACACTGCCACAATAAAGTCGACGAGGCCGTTGTTCAGCAATTAAAGAAGGGAGATTGCTTCAACGGCCCTTCTCCCATCATTGTCGAGCTAGCTGAACAATTCTGCTCAAGAGTGGCCCATGCACAATGGAGCCTGTTTGCCAAAAATGGTACAGATGCGACAACTATCTGTGTTTCAATCGCACGCGCCTTTAGCAACAAAAGTAAAATTCTCGTTGCTAAAGGTGCCTATCACGGCGCGGCTCCGTGGTGTACTCCAGCGCCTGCCGGCACGACGCCAGAAGATAAAAAAAACCAGATACATTATGTCTTTAATGATATTGAAAGCGTCGAAGAAGCTATTATCGAGGCTGGCAATGATCTAGCAGGAATATTAGTTTCAGCATTTAAACACGACAATGTCATCGACCAAGAGTTACCGACTGTGGAATTTGCACAGTATTTGCGCAGTCGTTGCGATGAACTCGACGCAGCACTAATCGTCGATGAAGTACGTGCAGGCTTCAGATTGTCGGAAGATGCCAGCTGGTCTCTATTGAATGTGCAACCGGATCTAACCGCATGGAGCAAAGCTATAGCTAATGGCTATCCTTTGGCTGCCATACTAGGCGGCGACAAGTATAAAAAGGCCGCAAGATCTGTTTTCACCACGGGTTCTTTTTGGTTTGCAGCAGCGTCCATGGTCGCAGCTTCAACAACCTTGGAACTGATACGCTCTGAAGACGTGATCCGAAGAATTGAACATTTAGGTCAGTCGTTTAGAAACGGATTTGAACAACAGGCAAATAATTACAAAATTGACATAAGCCAAAGTGGTCCTGCGCAAATGCCCCTTATTTTGTTTAAGGATGATACTATCGAAAACAAAGAACGTGGTAACTTCTTTACAAACGAAGCGGTAAAACTGGGATTATATTTACACCCTCGCCACAACATGTTTTTTAATGGCGGACATACCGAAGATGATATTCATCAAGCACTTCAAATTACAGAACAAGCATTTGCCGCATTGAAACAAAATTACTACTGATAAATTATTGTTTCAGACGCTATTATAAAAACTGTCGTGACGGGCGATCAAGAGGGAACTTTTTCGCTGGTCGGTATGACTAAGCTCGCGACACACAATTTGTGTAAAAATCACTCTAGGACACTTTATGAAGCCCCTCGCTACGTTTTTAATCATCGCAATATCATTATCTGCCTGTACAACTTTCGACCCCTATACGGGTGAAGAAAAAACAACCAATACCGCAAAAGGAGCGAGTATCGGGGCAGGCGTCGGGGCAGTGTTGGCGTACCTGAGCAACAGAAACGAAGATGATGCAAGAAAACGAAACCAGAGAATTTTACGAGCCGCAGCCGGTGGCGCTGCCATCGGTGGCGGCATCGGTTTCTACATGGACAATCAAGAGGCCAAATTGCGAAAGCAATTACGTGATTCCGGTGTCAGTGTCGTCCGCGATGGCGACAACATCAATTTAGTCATGCCCGGAAACATTACCTACGATACCAACAGCTCGTTTATCAAGCCTAGCTTCATTCCGGTGCTCAACTCCGTCGCAATCGTTCTTAAAGAATACGACCAAACACTTGTCGTCGTTGGCGGCCATACCGATACCGATGGTGGAAACAGCTACAATCAGCTGCTATCAGAGAAACGAGCCAGCTCAGTTGCTCTACATTTAAATTCCAAAGGAATCGTTAACGATAGAATTGAAACGGTCGGTTTTGGAGAGTCTAATCCTATTGCGGAAAACAATAGTCCAGCAAACAAAGAACAAAATCGGCGCGTTGAAATCACCCTTATACCCATTAGCCAGTGATTATCGCTTTGGCTTAATCTGGAGTCTGTTTAGCTGGCTGATTAGCGGGCTATTTTAGACATAAAAATTCACGCCAACATGTTCTAAATACTGACGCAGTTAAATGAATTGCCGCCCATCTTACTAGCTGTGGGGCTATTATTTCAAACACCAACTAATTTTGTGAGGGTGCTTGGTAACGGTCAATTCCATTCAAACAACGTGCCCGTCAAACTACGTGAAGCCAAGTGCATTTCCGCTTCCACGGCAACATTGCTTCCATCCATAAATACGATATACCCACGCAGTTGCCAATGGTTGCTACCGTGATTCCGAAAAAATCCAGCACCACTAACACTGCGCGCTGTGCCGTCCATCGCGAATTCACGGCCAAACCACGTATAGCTACCGTCTTTATCTTCTACCTTTTGATCTAATTCTAGCGTACCTAGAATCACTCTATTCTCATCACCGCCGGTGAGATTGCCCTCCATATTTATCGATATTAATTGCCTGCCATGAGTCACTTTTTGGTATGTTATAGAGGTACTTTCTAAAGAAAACTCACCAACGGATTTACCTAGAGGCATAATCGAGACTCCTTTTAATTGTTATTTTTAGTCAGTCGAATCAAACACAGTGACCAGTATGCAAGGGAAACTGATCATCCAAGCCCGCTCGCCGACGACATTAAACACCACCAATAGAGAACCTGTGAAGAAATAGCTCTACCATCAATATATGTGACAATATGAAATTCTTCAACAGGAATCCATATTCTTTTTGACGCCTCGGTTTCCGGGCTTTTCTAACTCTGCCCGCCCTCCTTTACTACCGGTTCATCTGACCAGCCTACCTTACAGATTTACCTTAAGCCCCGCTGCGTCACCAGGTAAGTCGCAAAGCTTGCCAGCCAATGGCTCCCCATGTAGTGCCCATTAGAAACGGCATTAAGTCCTGATCTCTTATGCGTCGCAGCCGCAGCAAGTAATGAGAGTTTACGTTTGTCTCCTTCCGGAAGTGCCCCAGCGATACCTTCCAGCGCCCATGCTCTGGACAAATTCACACCATCGAGATGTACAAGGTGTCCATCCGTTGGGTCGTTCACCACTCCTACTGCCAACCACGTCGCGGTATTCTCCAGAGGAATATCAGGTAGAAATCGTGTCAACCATTCTGAATAAGCATTCACCGAAAGTACTCTCCTCACGAGATCTGCCTCCATTAAGCACGGAGATAGAAAGTCGTGTCCCGATGGTTCATACGTAATGGGACACATCTCGTCCTTAATGTAGAAACGGTTAACCGCATCGACAATGACCGCCTCCATTTCACTGCTGCCAGTCTGCCGGGCCCAATCCAAAATCAAACCAAAGGCAAATGCAGACTGACCATGCGTCCCTTCACGAATGGGGTAATGCAACTTCGGAACCCAGTTTTCAATTCGACTAGCAAACAGAGCCTCCATTGGCTGCAGCGTCTTTGCCCAGCGCACAGAGTCAGGTGTATCCCACTCTTTGAGTTCCGCTAATAATTGCAAAAACCAGGC
>JBLHNZ010000135.1:0-9188 GCA_047623245.1 Oceanicoccus sp.
TTTATTCGCCTCGGGTCGAAGGGGTGCACCTTCGCGGCGGAAAAGTCGCTAGAGGGGGGCTTCGTTGGTCGGATCGCGCAGAAGATTTTCGGACCGAGGTATTGGGCTTAGTTAAGGCGCAACAGGTGAAAAATGCCGTAATTGTTCCTACGGGTGCCAAAGGGGGATTTATTGCAAAGCGCCTGCCTCTATTAAGCGGGCGGGACGCGATGCAGAAAGAGGGGGTAAATTGCTACAAAATATTTATTCAGGCTCTGCTGGATATTACCGACAATCTAGTCGGCGGTGAAGTTGTTCCCCCGATTGATGTTGTTCGAATGGATGAAGATGATACATATTTAGTTGTTGCCGCCGATAAAGGTACTGCAACATTTTCAGACATAGCCAATGAATTATCTTTGAATTCAGACTTTTGGTTGGGAGACGCCTTCGCCTCCGGTGGCAGTGCTGGTTATGACCATAAAAAAATGGGTATTACCGCCAAAGGTGCCTGGGTTTCCGTGCAGCGACATTTCAGGGAAATGGGCATCAATATTCAGGAACAGGACTTCACTGTTGTCGGAGTTGGGGATATGGCCGGCGATGTTTTTGGTAATGGAATGCTTCTCTCAGAACATATCCAGCTTGTATGTGCTTTCAATCACATACACATTTTCGTTGACCCAAACCCAGATTCATCCGCAAGTTATATTGAGCGTCAGCGGTTATTCAACTTACCCGGTTCAAGCTGGTCTGATTACGAAAAGAGTTTGATTTCTAAAGGTGGTGGCATATTTTTGCGATCTGCAAAATCAATACCTATTTCGGAAGAAATGAAAGAGCGCTTTCAAATTGTAAGCAGTAAATTAACCCCTGTTGAACTAATGCATGCGGTTTTGAAAGCTCCGGCAGATTTGTTCTGGAATGGGGGCATTGGTACGTACACCAAAGCCAGTTATGAAACTCACGCAGAGGTTGGCGACAAGGCCAACGATATTTTGCGCGTTAATGCCAACGAGTTAAAATTCAAGGTAGTAGGAGAAGGGGGCAATCTGGGAATGACTCAGTTGTCACGAGTGGAGTACGCATTGAATGGCGGGCGGTCTAACACTGATTTCATTGACAATGCGGCGGGAGTAGATTGCTCAGACCACGAAGTTAATATCAAAATTTTACTTAACGCTGTAATAGCCAATGGCGACATGACTGAAAAACAACGCAATATTTTGCTTGAGGAAATGACCGATAGCATTAGCGAATTAGTGCTAGATAACAATTACCAACAGACACAGGCGATCAGTTTAGCTGAGAGGGAGGTCATCGTTCGAACCGGAGAATACAGGCGACTTATTCAATCGATGGACACCAGTGGTCGCTTAAATCGACAGTTAGAGTTCATTCCTAATGATCAGGAATTACTGGAGAGAAAGAGTGCTGGAAAAGGGCTGACCCGACCGGAGTTATCTGTGTTAATTTCCTACGCTAAATCTCAATTGAAAGATGAGCTAGTCGATTCGACGGTTCCGGAAGATGAGTACATGCTGAATGCCGTTGAAACGGCATTTCCATTACGGCTGCGTACCGAATTCAACAAAAATATCCACGGCCATCGTTTACGGCGAGAGATTATCGCTACGCAGCTAGCGAATGATATGGTTAATAATATGGGGTTGATCTTCGTCAATCGTATGGAGCAGTCAACGGGAGCCAATAGTAGCGACATTATGAGGGCGTATGTTACCGCAAGGGATATATTCGAAATGCCTGTTTTTATGCGACAGATTGAGGCGCTGGATTATAAAGTAGACTCACAGATTCAAATGGAATTGATTTCCCACCTAATTCGTTTGGTACGTCGGACCAGTCGTTGGTTTATTCGAAATCGGAGAGGGCAAATAGAACCTGCGGTACAAATCGATTATTTTAAGTCGACTGTTATCGAATTAAAGCGGTCATTGCCGGATCTCATCAACGGAAAACTAAAAGAGGAAATTGACAAACGTTGTCAGTATTTTGTCACGAAAGGAGTTCCATTTGAGCTGGCTTCATCTGTTGCAGTTGCAACAGAGCTTTATCCATTTCTAGGTATCATCGAGGCAGCCCAAACAATGGGTGAACCTGTGGGGCGAGTTGCAAAAATGTTTTTTTCTTTGTCTGAACGGCTCGAATTGGACTGGTTTGCACAACAGATTACAGGATTAAAGATTGACAATTATTGGCAAGCAATGGCGAGAGAGTCATACCGCGATGATCTTGAGTGGCAACAACGGTCTCTTGCGGTCGCTGCAATCAGGCATATCTGTGAAAAAGGCGACGTTGATGCCTGTATTAGTCGCTGGATGGACCAGCAGAAAGTGATGGTTGATCGTTGGTACTCTATGTTAGCCGAGCTGCAAAAATCTGAAACTCAAGAGTTCGCAATGTATTCGGTTGCAATTCGAGAGTTGCTTGATATGGCGCAAAGTAGCAAATACGAAGAAGTTGAAATAGTGAGTAGCGCTGCTACCTGAGCGTAGTGCCTGCGCGACATATTGTTAGTTGATTGACTTTATTTCGTGGTCGGTAAGTTGCCGGTAACCGCCTGGTAGAAGCTCCAAATCCAGGCATATCGGTCCCATGCTTTCGCGATGTAAGGAAATTACTTTGTTGTTAAAATGGCCGAACATTCGTTTGACTTGATGGTAGCGGCCCTCGTAAATCGTTAGTCTTGCTCGACGAGCTTCGACGATTTCAAGTTGAGCTGGGTGTGTCGTCATATTTTCTCGCGCAAAATAAATGCCCTCGCGAAATTGATCGGTATATTTTACTGTGATTTCTTCGGCGGTCGTTACTAGATACGTTTTGGGTTTTTTCTCACTCGGTTCGGTGATTTTTCGAGACCAAAGTCCATCATTGGTTAGCAGTAACAAGCCTGTAGTATTAAAATCAAGACGCCCGCCGATATGCAAAAGTCCTTTGTAAGTCTCGTGAATTAGATCGAGTACAGTCTCGTGCTGTGAGTCGGTGGTAGCGCTCACATATCCTGTGGGTTTATGAAGCATTAGATAGTACGCTTTTTGTTCTTGTATTAATGAATCGTTAAGCTCTATCTTTGTAAACTGATTTATTGTGTGGCGTCCGTCCGTTACGACTTCATCGTCTGCTTTCACCGATTGAGAAGCCAGTAACTTACGGACGGTTTTCTGACCGAGTTTGGTTTTGTTATTGATAAACCGATCTAAACGCATTTTTTGAAAATCTACTGCTCGTTTAACTGAGCACGAAAATCCCGGAGGAAGAGCTGGACTTTCCCACTGTTTTCGGGACCCATGCGCCAGAGAATTTTTTCAATATCGCTCGAATTTTCTAAGCTTTCACTGGCATACTGGAAAAGAACGCTGGGTCTGGCTAGGATCGGCGGCGAATCCAATTGCTCGCCTTTTAATACTTGATCAATTGCAGTCAGAACTCGCTGATCGAAAGTCCCTTTTTCCCCGAGTTCACTATATGCTTTTTCTAGAATCGGTAACCAGCTTTTATAATAGTTTGCGAGTTTGGATGGGTCCATCGCTATAACAGTGTTTACTATGGGTTGCATGCGTTGAAAGTTTTTATCTGACAGGAGTTGAGTTTCGCCATTCGATTCAGCAGCAAATTTCTCCATCGGAAAGTCGACGGGGCGATACCGTTTAGGCAATTTCCCGTCGGCTAGTAGGTCAACGGTCATTACCCATTTTCTTAGTTGTTCTTTAGGTACTAACCATTGTCCAAGCGCAGGAGCAAGGTCTGCAATAGCTAATAGGAACTGACTGTCACTATTGTCGAGAGTCGTTGGGGGCTCAACAAGTTTAGGACCAGGCTTCAAAATTGTCGTGACAATCTCGATAGGTCTCTTAAATTCTTCATCGGCAATCTGTTTTTCTTCGGGTGTCGTATCCGATGGGGTTTCGATCTGTTGATTTATTTCAGCCCCCTGCGTGTCCGTAGGCGTCGCGGATTGAGCTCTTTCCTTAAGAGGAGACCAGGCAATAGCAATAATGATTGCTATTGCGATGAAAACAATCGCGGTAATCGCCCATTTCTTTGTTGAAGATAATGTCGATATTGACGCTTTGTCAGGGCGGTTGTTCTTTGGTACAAGTCTTTCTGCAGAAAATTCTTCTGAGTTGGCGTTCATAAAGCAAGTCCGATGATCTGTCTGGATAAATTACGTCTGAATATTATTTTGATTCTACCTGAAATAGCTGTTTTTAATAAGTCTGTGAATGTTGTATGTCGCAAAAAACTCAGAGTGACAATTTGGCAATATTAAGCTATTACTGCTGCCTTTTATATCAATATGCAGTGAAAATAACTTTAATATAATTTATTTGTAGTTTTTTAGTCTATTTTTTCGGAAAAAAGAAAAGAAAATGTTGTTCGCAAGTTGCTATAATTTTCTCACTTTAATTTAGTCGCTACTACTTGTGGAGATAGGCTTATGTTAGTCGGCGTACCAAGAGAAATTAAGAATCACGAATATCGAATTGGAATTACACCCGCTGGCGTACGAGAGCTGACGGGTCGAGGGCACCAAGTAATAGTTGAGCATGATGGTGGTGCGGGAGTTGGTATTTCAAATGATGACTACCGTGTCGCAGGCGCTGAAATTGTTGGGTCCGCAAAAGAAATATTCGACCGAGCTGATATGATAGTTAAGGTTAAGGAGCCGCAGCCCGAGGAATGTAAGATGTTACGATCGGGACAAATACTTTTTACCTACCTGCATTTAGCGCCTGATCCCAGGCAAACAGAGCTGTTAGTAGCCTCTGGCGCTACCTGTATTGCTTATGAAACAGTAACTGACCGACAGGGTGGCCTACCGCTATTGGCGCCAATGAGTGAAGTGGCGGGTCGTATGTCTGTTCAGGAAGCGGCTTACTGTCTTGAAAAAGCGCAAGGCGGTAGGGGCATTTTGATGGGAGGGGTTCCGGGTGTGGAAGCAGCTAACGTGCTCGTGATAGGCGGTGGTGTGGTAGGCTTAAACGCCGCTCGAATTGCCATTGGTATGGGGGCAAAAGTGACGATAATCGACCGATCACTAACACGCCTGAAGCAAATCGACGAGTTATATGGTGACCGCTTAAGTACGTTGTATTCGACTACCGATACGATAGAAAAACAGCTTTTGGTATCTGATGTTGTGATTGGAGCGGTACTTATTCCCGGCGCTGCTGCGCCGAAATTGGTAACACGTGACATGCTTAAACTGATGAAACCAGGATCGGTGCTCGTTGACGTGGCGATTGATCAGGGGGGTTGTTTTGAAACGTCTAAAGCTACGACCCATCAGGACCCTACTTACCTAGTCGAGGGAATTACTCATTATTGTGTTGCAAATATGCCTGGTGGGGTTGCTCGTACGTCTACTTATGCTTTAACGAATGCAACACTCCCTTATATAATAACATTGGCGGATAAAGGGGTTGTCGCGGCTTTGTCCGAAAACCAAAATTTCATGCACGGTCTAAATGTTCATGCCGGCATGGTGACTGTTGAAGCTGTGGCTGACACCCTCGGATACCCTTTTGTAGAGTCGGAAGTCGCTTTGGCGCAAGGCACATTAAAAATATCGGCATGAACCAGAAACAAAAATTGATAGATCGTTGTGTGAGAGCGGGTAACTGCTTACTCACACAATTATGAACAAGGTAGGGGGGGTTGGTATGATGTCTGATAGCGGCTACGTTGCGGGATTTTTCTTCACTTGAAAAAAGGATACTACAGGTGATTCTATGCGAGCGCGACTGGGTAGGAACGTGTACTTGAACGCTACTGTTTCTAAACCCTTACCGATATCCGGATTCGGGGGAGTGAACTGCAGTTTTTAAGAAACTATCGACTACCTCGTCTGCCAGGGTGCCGATCGAGTTGTGATATTGGGCATGATTTAGGTAGAAGAATTCACCAGTTACTTTGGCGCAGTTCGTTAGATGTACAAAGGGACGTGTTCTTATGTCATAATTTATCAAAGAAAAAAGGTCTAACAAAAATACTGCGGAGAAAGTCATGTCACTGAGTTTAAAAGATCCTTCTTTACTTGTTTCTATCAATGCACTTATTGCTGGTGTCTGGTCTCCATCCGATAGTGGTGAAACACAGGCTGTCACGAATCCAGCTACAGGCGAGGTAATTGTGAGAGTAGCGACCTGTGGTACTGCTGAAACGCGACGTTCAATCTCGACTGCATTCCATGTTCAAAAAACCTGGAAGTTAAAAACGGTAAAGGAACGCTCATCACTACTACGTAATTGGTTCAATCTGATTATGGAAAGCCAAGAGGATTTAGCGCTAATACTCTCTGCTGAACAGGGCAAGCCATTAGCAGAAGCTGCGGGAGAAATTGCTTATGGTGCAAACTACATTGAATGGTTTGCCGAAGAAGCAAAGCGAGTCTATGGAGATACTATTCCACAACCTAGTCAAGACAAACGTCTTATAGTCATCAAGCAGCCGGTGGGCGTGGTCTGTGCAATAACCCCTTGGAACTTCCCGTGTGCGATGTTAACTCGCAAATTGGCACCGGCATTGGCTGCCGGTTGTACTATGGTTTGTAAGCCTGCAAACCAAACACCTCTTTCGGCTTACGCTTTAGCGATTCTTGCTGAACGAGCGGGTATTCCCGCTGGCGTTATTAGTGTATTGACAGGAAAAACAGCCGAAATTGGCCGCGAGATAACCAGCAACACGCTTGTACGTAAAGTGACTTTCACAGGCTCTACGCCTGTAGGCAAACAGTTAATTAGAGAATGTGCAGAGACGGTCAAAAGGACCTCGATGGAGTTGGGTGGTAACGCTCCTTTTATTGTGTTCGATGATGCCGATGTTGACGCTGCAGTAGAGGGGGCCATGGTTTCAAAATATCGAAATGCAGGTCAGACATGTGTGTGTTCAAATCGACTATTGATTCAGTCGGGAGTTTTCGACGTTTTTACAGAGAAACTTGCCGCTGCGGTACGTAAATTGAAAGTTGGGCCCGGCACAGAAGAAGGCGTCACAATCGGACCTTTAATTGATCAAAAAGCTGCCGATGATGTTTGTGAAATGATCGATGATGCCGTCGAAAAAGGAGCGACCGTTGTCGTCGGTGGCAGTACCTCGCTATTGGGAGGTAGTTATGTGTCGCCGACAATTTTGACCGACGTCACCACTGATATGCGAGTTTTCAGTGAAGAGATTTTTGGTCCGGTTGCGCCATTATTTAGTTTTGATACAGAAGAGCAGGCTATTGCAATGGCTAACGATACTGAGGTTGGCCTGGCCTCATACATATATACCAGTGGTATTGGAAGGATGTGGCGCGTATCTGAAGCTCTTGAATATGGAATTGTCGGGATTAATGAAGGGTTGATTTCCAACGAAATGGCTCCATTCGGGGGAATCAAAGAATCCGGTTCCGGACGTGAAGGTTCAAAATACGGGATGGACGACTATCTTGATATTAAGTATATGTGTATCGGTGGTATTGATAAGTAGATAGATAGTCTTTCCGAGTTGTATGTGCGTTGAAGATTGAGAATGTAGGAAGTGAGTCTTCGGTTGTCAGCGCGGAACGAGATAGTCTAGTCGAGTTATTGTTTTATTAGAGGCCTCAATTATGTCCGCAATTATTTATCCCACAACAAATCTGGCATATACCGAACAGTTGGTAATTGAGCGAGGGGATGGTGTCTATGTCTTCGATAATGAGGGCAATAAGTATTTGGAGGGCATGGCTGGGCTCTGGTGTACGTCTTTAGGGTATAACAATCGGGAATTGATCGACGCGTGTTCAGAACAGATGAGCAAGTTATCCTATACGCATATGTTTGGCGGGAAAACTCATCAGGTGGGAATTGATTTGTCGGATAAGATTTCGGCAATGGTACCAATAGAGAACGCCAAAATATTTTTTGGTAACTCGGGCAGCGATGCGAATGATACCCATGTAAAGATGTTGCGCTATTACTTTAATGCTATTGGAAAGCCCGAAAAGTATAAAATTATCGCTCGTGAACGCTCTTACCATGGCGTTACTGTAGCTGCCGCCGCGTTGACGGGACTGGCGCCCAATCATACGCATTTCGATTTACCTTTCGAGGCGCTTGGTATTCTGCGAACCGACGCACCTCATTATTATAGAGGAGCTCTTCCCGGTGAAAGTGAGTCTGAGTTTGTTATCCGGATTTGCAATAATCTTGAGCGCTTAATAATTGAGGAGGGGCCCGATACCATTGCGGCATTTATTGCAGAACCTATAACGGGTGCTAGTGGCGTAATTGTTCCACCTGCAGGGTACTATGAGAAAGTTCAGGCAATATTGGAAAAATATTCTATTCTATTCTGGGCCGATGAAGTCATTACCGGCTTTGGTAGAACTGGAAATGATTTCGGTTCTCGCACGATGGGAATAAAGCCCGACATGATGACGTTGGCTAAACAGCTGTCCTCGGCTTACATGCCCATTAGTGCATCAGTTATTCGTTCGGATATGTATGAGGCAATGATTGCGCCCAGTGCAAAAGTGGGTGCTTTTGGGCATGGTTACACTTATTCCGGGCATCCCGTTGCATGTGCGGTCGCGTTAAAAACGTTAGAAATATATGAGAGGGATAATATCTTTCAGCATGCAGCGACTGTCGGTGAATATCTCCATAGTCGACTAAAGGCATTTGAGAACCACCCTTTAGTGGGCGAAGTTCGTGGCTCAGGTTTGCTCGCTGCCATTGAATTGGTCGCTAATAAAGCGAGCGGTAAAGCGTTCGATGACGGTTCTGTGGGCGGCTTTTTGCAAAAGCATTGTCAGGATAATGGCCTTATTGTCAGAGTAGTTGCCGGTTCTTCTATAGCCTTGTGCCCCCCGCTGATCATAACCGAAGATCAAGTCGATGAAATCATCGATAAGATCTCGGTTGGCATTAATGCGACACTTGAGTTCGCCAAACAAAAAAATCTCCTCATCTCGTAATCATCGGTACTCTATTGCTGTCGGTATTGCCGTCGGTATTGCGAGTGCGCAGAGCTAGTGGGAAATGCTGCTATTCAGAGGGCGATCCATGAGGCCCATAAAGTCAAAATGGCTTAGCCGAATTAAGTCTTCATGATTACCCGCTTCTATATAGAATCCCGGCTGGTAAGCGAGGTCTTCATCCCATATCGTCGGAATACCAAAAGCTTCACCCAATGCCGGTACCGCTCCCTTTTTACAGTCG
>JBLHNZ010000136.1:0-9108 GCA_047623245.1 Oceanicoccus sp.
CTCATGATTGGAGATGATGTAACGATCTCTGTGCTGGGCGTGAAAGGTAATCAGGTTCGTATTGGAATTGACGCTCCAAAACATATTCAGGTGCATAGGGAGGAGATTTACAATCGAATTCAAAATGAGAAGCTGGGTGTCAGTGACTCTAAGGAAGAAGAAAGCGATAACAGTGGTAATCGTTGATTATCAAGTGCTTGAGGCTTCCTTTTTAAATACAGCTCCGGACGAGGAGAATGAGTTGCTGTCCCAATTTACCGTATTGGATCTGTTAAAACCGTTGGGGCATACGGAATTAGACCTTATTGTTTTGTGAGTAGTCTAAATAGTTAGTTATTGGGTCGTCGTTTTTTGTGCTTGTATCATCGCCCTTTTACGAAGCCTCTGTAGTCAGTTCAGCCCATTGAGTGAATTTTGAACGTGGGGTGCTAGATGGAATATCGTCTTCATCTCAGTTTTTTATAGGGCACCTAGTACTGGTTTAGAAAATTATCGGAAAGGAATCCGAATGAAGAGTTCAATATATAACCCCCAAATGCATACAAAACCTCTTAAAGTACTTAAAAAGATATTCGGTTACGACGCCTTTCGGGGTCACCAGTCCGAAATTATCGAGGCAGTAATCGGCGGTGAAGATACTCTGGTTCTAATGCCGACGGGTGGTGGGAAATCTCTCTGCTATCAAATTCCTTCGCTTGTTCGACCTGGGGTCGGCGTAGTGATATCGCCACTGATTGCCTTGATGCAAGACCAGGTGAATGCAATGCTCCAATTGGGTGTGCGTGCTGCATTTTTGAATTCAACATTAACCATTAATGAGCAGCGAGATATAGAAAAAAATCTTCTTGCCGGCCATCTCGACTTAATCTATCTAGCCCCAGAGCGGCTGGTTCAAGAATCGACCCTGTCTTTACTCGCTCAAATTGAAGTTGCGCTGTTTGCAATAGACGAGGCTCATTGCGTTTCACAGTGGGGGCACGATTTCCGATCGGATTACTTAACATTGGGTCTATTAAGCGAGCGGTTCCCGAATATACCGAGAATGGCGCTGACAGCTACGGCCGATCAAAGGACACGGAAAGAAATTGTTGATCGCTTGAGCCTGAACAATGCAAAATTTTTTATCAGCGGCTTCGACAGGCCCAATATCCGGTACGCAATTAACAACAAATCAAATGCTCGAAAGCAGCTTTTGGCTTTTTTGACGAATAGGAAAGACGAAGCGGGAATCGTTTACTGTTTGTCACGAAAAAAAGTTGAAGATACTGCAGCTTGGCTGGGTTCCCAGGGATATAATGCGCTTCCCTATCACGCTGGGTTATCCCCTCAAATACGCGAGCATCACCAAAATAGATTTCTACGAGAAGATGGCGTTATCATCACTGCGACCATAGCTTTTGGAATGGGAATAGACAAGCCCGACGTGAGGTTTGTTGCCCATTTGGATTTGCCGAAAAGCATCGAGGCTTACTATCAGGAAACGGGGAGGGCGGGCCGAGACGGGCAAAAAGCGGAAGCATGGATGGTCTACGGACTTCAAGACGTTGTTCGGTTGCAACAAATGCAGGCTGGATCAGTCGCCTCGGAACAGTTTAAGAGAAGTGAACGCAACAAGCTTGATGCGATGCTGGGTTTATGTGAAGACACGAAATGCCGGCGGCAGCTTTTGTTAAGCTATTTTGATGATGAGGCACCAGACAACTGTGGCAATTGCGATAACTGCCAGATCCCCCCAGAGACTTGGGACGCATCAGAAGCTGCGCAAAAAGTACTTTCTTGTATCTATCGTACCGGACAACGATTTGGCGCAGTTCATGTTATTGATGTGTTGCTCGGTAAACAAACAGATAAGATTAATCAGTTTGGTCATCAATCATTGAGTACGTATGGAATAGGTCGCGATATTGGCGAGGCGCAGTGGCGGTCAGTGATTAGGCAATTGGTAGTACGAGGCTTGTTACAGGTCGATGTAGACGGTTACGGAGGGCTGCTGTTAACCGACGAATGTCGTTTAGTTTTGCGGGGCGAGCAGTCCTTGTTGCTTCGAAAAGACACCGTAATGGCTACCGGGAAAGATTCAAAACGCAGCCTTAAAAAGACATCCGTTGAGCCTGAACATCAGCGTCTATGGGACGATTTACGTGCGTGTCGTAAACTGCTTGCCGATGAGTATAATGTGCCTCCCTACCTCATATTTCACGACGCTACACTAAAGGAAATGATGGATCGAAGACCGATGTCACGAATGGACATGTTAACGATTGCTGGCGTGGGCCAAAGCAAGCTTGATAAGTACGCCTCCGAGTTCATTGAGGTCATCTGCAACCACGCAGAAACACACCTAGCCTAAAACCCACCATCACCTATTTTTGGCAATATATATGGTTCGTGCAATGAGACTAGAATTGCGTTCTGAAGACTTTGATTATGCGATAAAGCGCCAAAAAAGAAAAACCATGGCACTTCATGTTTTATCCGACGGCGCGGTAGAAGTGCGAGCACCTCAATGGGTGTCAACAAAAATCATCGTAGAATTCGTTACTAATCGAAGTCCTTGGGTAATCCAACAAAGAAAAGAGCGTTTGGAAAAGTTGGAGCGACTTCCACGTTTTTGTGATGGCCAATGGCATTATTTTATAGGCAGGCCGTATCGTATTACCGTAAGGTCTGGAAAAACAGTGAGTGCGACGGTGGTTAACGAAGGCTTGCTGCTTATCGTTGTCGATCCCGAGAGTGAATCTCAGGTGGAAAAAGCACTAGAAAAATGGTATCGCATACGGGCGCACGACTATTTCGAGCAAAGGCTTTTTGCGTGTTTTGAACTGTTTCCAGATTGGTTTCAGGATAGACACATAATACCTGAGCTTACGATTCGAAAAATGCGTAGACGTTGGGGGAGCTGTTCGAGCACGGGGAAAATCACCTTAAATTTAGCTATCGTAAAAATGCCGCAGACCTGCGTAGATTACGTGATTATCCACGAGTTATGCCATTTACATGCTTTCCACCACGGAAAAGAATTCTACCGCTTACTTGCATCAGTAATGCCGGACTGGAAGGTGCAGGAAGAATTAATTGAACGTATCGGCTAGTTTGACATCCAATCACTTGGCTGAGGAAAGCCAAGAGAGGTATTTTTGGGCTAATTGAACTCCAGCTGTCTAGGCGTGCTACAAAGTTCAGCTTAGCTTAGCTTGTTCAGCACATAATAGAATCAGTGAGATTCGTTACACTCCCAGTTTTATCATGCCATAGAAAATGAATTCCTAAACCGCAGTCGTACTGGTTTTTATGGAATAATTACTGACTTCTTGTAGTTGATTCTTAAGCGATCATCGAAAGCGATATCGTTTAAAGCTTCTCTAAGATCTTCTTTAATTCTGGTAGCACATTCTCTAATATTTTGGGTTGCGCCAGTGCAGTGGGATGAATTCCGTCTTTTTGCATTAATTGCGGAAATATTGCAATATTGTCGAGTAAAAAAGGGACGAGCGCGACATTGTGATCTTTCGCGGTTTGTTGGAAACTGTCGTAAAACATATTGTTGTATCGCTTCCCGTAGTTGGGTGGAATACGCATCCCGACGATTAAGACCTCAGCGTTGGCGGCACGTGAAAACTCTACTATTTTGTTGAGGTTTTGCCTTAGTGTCTTAATGGGATGGCCTCGGAGGCCGTCATTACCGCCCAGCTCTACAATAATGACATTTGGTTGGTAGCGTTCTAGGAGATTGGGCAGGCGTGCAAGTGCACCTCCTGTAGTTTCACCGCTAATGCTTGCATTTATAATCTTGGGGGCGCCCGTGTTGGGGTTGGCGTGTTGCTCGTATAAGTATTCTTGGAGAAGATTGACCCAGCCGTCTTTACTTTTCATTCCATAGCCAGCACTAATACTATCTCCCAGTACCAAAATACTGGTGATTCCTTGCGGAGATTCCGGGAAACTATATGAACTGCTAGAGACAGGAAGTAGAACTAAAACGCAACATCGCAAAATTTGCCGATTGTGAACTCGAATTAATTGTCGAATTAGACGGAAAACATGCGAATATATTGACTCAATTGAGACTACAATCAGACGCATTAAATAAAACAATATCGATAACATAGAAAACCACAATGATTATTACAGAAAAAATTGAAAAGACGGTAAACACCTCTGAAGGCGATTTGTGCATATTGAGGGCGATTGATCTTAATATCAAGGCCGGTGAGACAGTCGCTATAGTTGGGTCCTCTGGCTCTGGCAAATCAACCTTACTTGGATTGATGGCCGGGCTTGATACGCCTAGCAGTGGGACTATCCAGTTAGGGAATTACAATATAACCGATTTAGACGAAGATCAACGAGCGAAAGTAAGGGCTGAGTTAGTCGGTTTTGTTTTTCAGTCATTTCAGCTTCTGCCGAGTTTAACCGCCTTAGAAAACGTCATGTTACCCGCTGAAATAAATGGCGTTCCCAACGCACGCGGACTCGCAGAAAAGTACCTCGACCGTGTGGGTTTAACACCCAGAGTTAAACATTATCCTCGTCAGTTGTCGGGAGGTGAACAACAACGTGTCGCGATAGCCCGGGCATTTGCATCGCAGCCAAAAATCCTTTTTGCAGACGAACCTACTGGAAATCTTGATACGACTACCGGCGCACATGTTATCGATTTGCTTTTCGATCTTAATCGAGAAGAAGGAGCTACTCTGATACTAGTTACTCACGAACAGCGTCTAGCTGAACGTTGCCATAGGGTAATTACTTTGGAATCAGGTCAAATCGTTGACGATTTAGTGCACCTTGGCAATGATGTTGCGAATTTGAACGTACAGTCTAATTCAGACATGAAGTCTTCTCCGAACGAGGTTCTTTAATGTTTGGACTAAGATTATTATGGCGTGATTGGCGAGGCGGCGAACTCGGTATTTTAAGCGCATCGATTGTTGTTGCTGTTGCAATTGTCACCGGAATTTCACTGTTTTCTACTCGATTGCAAGAAAGTATTGTCGTTGAAAGTAGTACATTCTTGGCAGCAGATAAGGTTCTGCAGAGCTCTCGCCCGGTAAACGACGAATGGTTGCGAGAGGCAAGTAGGTCTGGTTTGAATCAAGCCCAGGTTCTAAATTTCCAGTCGATGGTCTTTTCGGGTGGGCAGGGTATAGGCGAATATTACCCTGAATCTATGCAGTTGGCCTCGATAAAGGCGGTAAGCGATACCTATCCGTTACTGGGGGTAATTGAGGTAAGCGATGAGGCGTTTTCCGCAGGAGAAAAAACCTCAAGCGGGCCTTTATTAGGCATGGCTTGGCTCGATTCTCGCTTGTTTCCATTGTTGAATCTTCAGGTGGGAGACAAGGTTCAAATTGGTGAAGCCGTTCTCATCGCTAGTCGAGTCATTATTAATGAACCCGACAGAGCTGGTGGGTTTTCGGGATTTGGCCCCCGTATATTAATGAATATTGCAGATATACCAAACACAGAGATTGTTCAACCTGGCAGCCGTGTCGAGTATAGATACTTGTTTTCTGGCGATAGTGAATCGCTCAAAGCTTTTGGGGATTGGCTAGATCCGCAATTGCAGCCTGGCCATAAATGGCTTGGTTTGAAAGACATCCAGCCGCGTATTTCCAAATCGATCGACCGCGCCGAAAGGTTCTTACTGCTTGCAGGCGCTTTAGGGGTAGGGCTTGCCGGCATTGCTATCGCTTTAGCGGCTCGGCGTTATAGCGAACGCCACTATGATTATGTGGCAATGATGAAGTCACTTGGAGCGACATCTCGTCGTATTATGTCGTTGTACATCATTAACCTGTTTGTCTTGACCGTCATAGCAACTCTGGTTGGATGCCTTATCGGGTGGATGATTCAGGAAGGATTTATTATCATATTGGTCGATCTGTTTGACGTCGCCACCTTTCCAGCAATTTCATTTCGCCCCTTCGCCATCGGAGCCGTTACAGCGCTAGTTTGTTTGTTCGCTTTTGCTGTGCCGCCGCTTGTTAGTCTACAAGGTATCTCCCCCTTACGGGTGTTGAGAAGAGATATCGGTGCAAACACAGTTAGCGACGCACTAAGCTTTATGATCGGTGTTGTAGGAATAGGTTTGCTCATGCTGTGGTATAGCGAGAGTGCTATTTTGACGCTCGCCGTGCTGTCGGGCGTAGGCTTAACTTTCCTGATTGTCGGGTGTTTGGCGTGGTACTTACTCCGCGGCGGTAGCATGATCGGTATGCAAGCTGGCAGCGCCTGGCGTCTGGCATTGGCCTCGATGCGCAGGCGGGGGCTGCAAAATGCTGTTCAAGCTGTTATTTTTTCACTTTCAATTATGCTGCTCTTAATGCTGGCGTTGGTTCGCACCTCGCTGATAGAAGAGTGGCAGATACAATTACCAGAAGGCACACCTAATCATTTCCTCGTGAATGTAGCTGAACACGAAGTCATGGCGGTAGACCAGCTGCTGACATCTAACGAACTGGAAAAAGAACATATATACCCAATGGTTAGGGGGCGCCTGATTGAAGTAAACCGTACCTCTATCAACGAAAGACTTAACGACAGCAGCGAAGATACTCGATCAGATATGGACCGAGAAATTAATTTGAGCTGGTCCGAAAGCTTACCTTCGGGTAATGTCGTTTTGGAAGGCCAGTGGTGGGATAAGAATTCTTCGAAAGCAGAAATATCGATCGAATCGGGGCTTGCCGAAAGACTGGCTGTGAACTTGAATGATACCCTGACTTTTCAGATAGGAAGCGAAAAACTATCGGTTACGGTTACCAGTATTAGGCAATTGGATTGGGATAGTATGCGTCCGAATTTCTATATGATGTTCCCCCCGGGATTCTTAACACAGTTTCCCGCCACCTACATTACTAGTTTTTATCTGCCCTCTGACAAAAAGTTATTTTTGAATCAGTTTTTAAGGGAGTTCCCGACGATAACGGTCATAGAAATGGACTCAATGATTGTTCAGATACGTAGTATCATAAACCAGGTTAGCCAAGCCATTGAACTGGTGTTAGCTCTAATAATAGTTAGCGGGTTGTTAGTTCTAATCGCGAGCGTTCAGGCGAGCTTAGACAGCCGATTTCAAGAGAGTGCTATTTTGAGGACGTTAGGCGCAGGCAGGAAACTAGTATTAGGCAGTTTAGTTATTGAGTTCTCTTCATTAGGGTTATTGGCAGGATTTCTTGCAGCCGTATCGGCAGAGCTGTCCGTTTTGGGGTTGCAGGAGTTTGTATTGGATATGGAATTCACCTTCCATCCCTGGGTTTGGATCTCAGGTCCAATTATAGGTGCGGTTCTTATTGGATCGGCTGGTTACATCACCTGTCGCAAAGTTGTTAACACCCCACCGGTTGAAGTCCTGCGTCAATTGTAAACACCAAAATATTAAAGTTTAAAAATTTAGAGTCACTACTTAATGGATTTTAAAAAAAACATCGTCGCTATTGGGGTAATTCCAGCCTTCGTTATCGGGCTTTATTTCATTATTCCGACAGAAAAACCCGGATCGCGATTTGGTTCTCCTCTTGTATCTTTCATTACGGGCTTGTTTTCCAGTGAAAATAGCCAACAAGATTTGAAATCAAAAGAAATAGAAACCGTTTCTGAAACAATGACGATTAAGGAAAAAAAAGCTCGATTTATTCAGCTGCTAATACCGGCAGTAGATAAAGTTTATTTAGAGTTGGAAGAGCAATATCGGGACGTGGAGTTCGCCCTGGACAATAATAGCGACCAAGATAAAATCAGAGCTCTAAAAAAAGAGTATCGTGCAAAAACCGATTCAGATCTGTTGGCAGCAATACGCCCCCACCCTCGAAGCATAGTACTTGCACAAGCGGCGCTGGAAAGCTCATGGGCAACTTCTAGATTTTTCGTAGAAGCAAATAACGTTTTCGGTGTTTGGTCCTTTAATAAAAATGAACCAAGGATTGCCGCATCGGGAAAAAGAAATGGTAAAATCATTTGGCTAAAGAAATATAGTTCAATTTATGAATCTGTGAGAGACAATTATCGTGTATTAGGAAGGGGACAAGCTTTTAGTGAATTCAGAGCTTTGCGCGCCACAACACAAAACCCGTATGATTTGGTGAAGAAGTTGGACGACTATTCCGAGAAAGGCGAGGCATACGGCAACGAACTAGCTTCGGTAATTAGTTATAATAAATTCACACAATATGACGATATATTTTTCGAATTTCAGAGCGTTCAAGCACCGGCTATAGAGACAAGCTTTTCTCGGTTAAGTTTCTCCGCCAGCGAAAATATGGCGCCGCTATATTTCGACGTGGATGACACCAACTGGGACGATACCTTGCTAGAATTAAACGTTTTAGAAACGACCACAGCGGCAAAAAAACTGATGGAAAATACGTCGGCGAAACTATTTGCATTAGAACGGTATGCAGGCGATCAGTACAACCTAGAGAATAAGAGAAGAGAGAAGACCATTTTAGATCGGGCATCTGTTGAGAATGGCGTTGAAGCTAGCGCTTTGGATTATGATGATTCCACCCTAGAACCCCGTAAAAATGAATAGGTTAATCAAATGAAAGTTATGGTAAAACATTGTAATGGATCCCGGTATTCGTACATGGTTTGTAAGAAATTTTTGGAACGATATGTTCAGCTCACACATTCAGATCTGTTTATATACAAGCCACGATTCTTATCGTATCCCGTCGTTATAAAGTGGAAAACTCTATGAAATGCGCGATTGTTCCGGTGACTGCCTACCAGCAAAACTGCTCCATATTAGTTTGTGAAGATACCAACAAAGCGGCTGTGGTAGATCCCGGTGGTGATTTGGATCGGATTGAGTCGGCCTTAGAACAATTAGGGGTAGTGCTTGAAAAGGTATTTCTTACTCATGGACATATGGACCATTGTGCGATCGCGGGACAGATTAGGGAAAAATACAATATTCCGATAGAGGGTCCTCATTTCGACGATAAATTTCTAATCGATGCTTTACCCGAGTCCTGTGCAAAGTCAGGATTTCCGCATGCTGATGCTTTTGCCTCAGATAGGTGGCTGGTCGACGGTGATGCAATTGAATTTGGAAATCAGAGGCTCGAGGTAATTCATTGCCCGGGGCACACGCCAGGACACATT
>JBLHNZ010000137.1:0-9053 GCA_047623245.1 Oceanicoccus sp.
AATCCGTTAAAGAGGAGGCATCAGGTGATTTACTGGTCGGCATTTCCTATGCAGAAAAAGAAGCAAACGATGTTGTTAAGAAATATTTGGACTTTATGCAACTGGAAGAGTTGTCACAATATCTATTGTTAGATTGATTTTAGCGCTATAGCTTAAGTGTTGGCTGGTGCCTCTTGAATACTATAGGCCTTTTTACCGACGGGAATAAGGTAATCTTTGACTTCCACTGCTCATGGGCACTGATTACCTTCTGTGAAAACACCTAAGTCTAACGCTCAATCACTAATATAGAATTATCGATGTCGGAAGACAGATAGATTTTGTTCTCTGCGTCAACGCTAATCCCCGTTGGCAAAAAACTAGCAGGCAACATAGGGTATCCTTTTAGTCCGATAGGTAGTTCTGTCGCGATCACCGTTTTCTCCTTATTTGTATCTATACTGATCAACTGCCGTGCTCCCACTTCGGCAACGATAAGAAGTCCATTGATATCAAATTCTATCCCTTCAGGCCCATTTAGACCTTGTACCCACGTTGTCACTTCTCCGCTTTCATGGTCTATGACTTTAATCGTACCGCTCGCCGCTTCCGAAAAATAGATATTACTGGCTACATCTTCAGCCAAGCCAATTGGTTCGGCAAGATTTTCCGCGAGAACTTTTCGGTTATTTTGGCCTTTCACCAGCAAAATTTTCCCAGATCCTGTTTCGGCCACAATAACGCTACCGTCTTCTCTAGCTAAGATACCGCTTGGTGCCGCAAAACCTGTCCAGCGAAATTTTCGTTCGAACGTTGATCTGTCGTGGCCCTGGACGAAGCCGGCATTTGTCGAAGCGTTGACAATCGTTTTAGCCGTGGCTGATACGGCGACGGGATATTCGTGGTCGGAAATAATTCTAGAGATGTCGGAGACTTTACCTGTTTTCGTATCGGCCAGGGAAAGGGAGAAAGTGTCGGCAATGTAAAGTGTATTATCAAGAATATCTATGCCGGCAGGAGTGGTTAGAGCACCTCCGACAATTAATCGGGTTTCCCCTGAATCACGATTAACGTGATATATCGCGTTGTCGGACATATTGGTAATATAGAGATTGTCGTTATCGTCGAATGCCAGATTGTCCAGATTACTCGGCGCTGTTGCAATGAGTGTTTTTCCTCCGGTTGCTATGTCGACTTGAAAAATCTCGCCTGTTTCGTTGTCGATGACATGGAGTATTCCCTTTGAGTCGAAGTTTACGGCGGCCGGTACGGTAAAGCCATCGGAGATAATTTTGAGTTCTCCAGAGTCGACATCAACTTGCGCTACCTGACCTTTAAACCACAATGGACCATAGAGTTTTCCGTCTGGGCCAAAATCAAAACCGTTGAGTCCGCCCATTCCTTCGATAATTTTTCTCGGTGGTTTTATGCCATCGCGGTCTATTTCGTATAATGCATCACCCAAAAACACCTGGGTCGCAAATAATCGACCTTCCTGATTGTAGGCAATTGAGTTAATTCCGGGCAGGCCTTGCGCGAGTACTTTCAAATTACCCTTTAGGTCTCGAGAAAATACTTTGCCTTCAGTAAACGCTGTCCATGCCAAAACCCCGTCGTCAGAAAATTCAAGATCATCGGCTTGTCCTTCCGGAGCCGCCTGGTACAAACTTACCTCTGCGGTTTTCGGATTGACTTTGTGGATGTTCATGCCAACGACGCTACCTACATAGATATTGCCATCGCTATCGGTGGTTATACCGTGAATGCCATGGAAGTTGGAACCTTCTACCAAAATCGATATTTTTGCTGATGATTTTTCAGGATTGACTGATTGCTGGTTTTCAATCGTTTCCGGCGTATTTTGCTTGGAGCATGAAACCATCGTCAATACTGCTAACGAAAGAGCAATGAGTCGTAAAATAGGGGACAGTGATTTCTTATTATTCATGTTTTTTCCTATATTGATTATCCAATTTGAACATAACAAATATACTATCAGATACATGTGCCATGCTAATTATTTATTATACCTACGGTTCGTATTCTCTCTCGATGTTGTTCTCTAGGCTTGCCGCGTCAAAAAAAGTATCTTTCATTTTTTCGTCAACAAATAAGGGTAGTTGGTCGGCGTAGTGGGGCGAAGTTTCGTCTAATGTTGCGCTCCCGAATTGGTGAATGCTTTCTATGGATTGTTTACCATATTTGTCCCAGCTTACGAAGATAAAAAGACCGTCACCGCCACTGGCAGATAGATGTCCGTTCTCTTCCAGACCTGTGCCGTAGATAGCCCGTAATACGTCGGGACCGCCTGCAATAGGCATGTTGAGTTCACCTCGTTCGATTCGATTAATATCACCCCACGGAACATCGGTACGACCGAATTTTTCAAGCATAGTGGCCACGCATTTTTCGAATTCATGTTTTACTGGCGGTGGCGCTTTTCTGGCTTGTTCTGATATCCATTCCTCGCTGATAGTGCAGACTCCTAGCCCGGCTGCGGTATTTTCGACGTTTGTGCCAAGATCCCAGCTCTCGAGCAGCTGTTGGGGCTTTTTGTAAGGGCTGCCGTCTGCGTATTCAATGGCGAATAAGTCCGATAGATACTTTATCGCTCGCGAGTTAGACGAGTAGTAATTGTCGAACTTGAGATTACGAAAATCTTCCTGCGTCATCGAATTATTTTCCGAAAATAATTCCAATCCTCGCGTTGCTCTATTAGTCATTCGTTTTGGAAAGCCAAATGTTTCTGAATATTCAGATCTCGAAACATTGTCTTCCGGAGCAGTGACTTCAAAAGGAGACTGGTTGGTACTCAATAAATAGCCGCTGGTCGGATTTACCACTTGCGGTAGTTGTGCGAAAGGAAGGTATGCATTCCAGATGAGATCACTCTTATCACCCGGTAAATATCCCTTCCAGTCGACTCCTTCTTGGCGAATAGGTGATTGAGAGTTGTGAAAAAAGCCAATGTTGCCATTATCATCGGCAACAACGAAATTGAAGCTCGATATCGTTAGACGCTCCATAGCTTTTTTCCACGAATTAAGGTCGCTGGCCTTGTTCATGTCAAACCATTGCTGTGGCTGACGGATTTCTCCATGTCCCGCGTAGCGAATAGCATAACTTCCGTGATCTCTTCGTAGTACCGGTCCATGTTTGGAATAGTAAAGGTCTTGAACGACAGTCCAATACAAATTACCGAGTAGTTTGACTTTAAAGGAGGCTTTTTTGATATCAAAATCGAGCCATTGATCATCGAGTCGGTATTGATTTTCGTTGTCTGGATTGATGTCCAATACATAAATATCGACTAAGTCTGGTTGGTTGACGGTTGCTCCCCAAGCAACATGTTTGTTAGCGCCGACTGAAATAAAAGGCGATCCAGGAAAGGTGCCACCCATAATGTCCCATCCTTCCTGACTTTTTAGGTGGGCTTCATACCATGCGACAGGTCCTGTTAGAGGCTGGTGAGAGTTTATTAGCAGACGAGTACTGCCGTCACTGGAACGCAAGGGGGATATTGCATAAGCGTTAGAACCAACAGGTAAGGGTGTTTTTTCTACCAACTGCCAGGCAGTTGCATCGGAGTCCATCGATATTGTGTGTTTTCGGGTATCTTCAAATAATTCCATTATCGGTTTCTGAACACCATAAAAGAGTAAGTGTTGAAGGGAGAACGACGCGACGAGATCTTTTGGCCCCATGGGAAAGAGGCTTTGGTCAACTTTGTCGGGGTTTTTTGCCGCCCAATAGTTTATTCCATCCGTAAAACCCGTCAGAACTTCTTTTATTTCTTCGGCAAGAACGCTGTCGTACTGCTCTTCTACCGACGGCCATATGTTTAGTAATTGCACTAGGTAATCAAGCGGTATAGATTCGTAGCCATTGGAAGCACTTTGAATGCCGCGGTAGAACCGCATGGCATCTTCTATCGTCTGGTAATGGTCTTCAGACTGGGCGTATGCAAATCCGAATGCGGTATCTTTGTCTTTTTTCCCTTCAATATGAGGTACTCCCCAAATATCTCTTTTAATAGTAACTTGGTATTCTAGTCTCTTTTTTAGATATGCCTGTGGATTGAAATTATTGGGGCTGGCATAACCAAGCAAAAAATTAGTTAGAAGCAATAGGATTAAAGGAACGAAAATTATTGATTTCCAATTTTTTTTAATAAACTTCATAGCATAGTCTTTTTCGGATTTAGGCGGTCGAGCGTCGGAAATTGCGGCGAATTACTTAACGCTCTATTATTAGGGTCGTGCATATTTTCTAGATTCCAGACTGAGGAACCATCTGTTATTGGAGTGTACGCTCATTGATGATTATGTGAACGTTAGCTTGGATTTTACACGCAATTATATATCGGGGGAGGGTTGGCTTTTTTGTCGCCAATACCTGATCAGATATATTTACCGTAAAAAATGGCAAGACAGCGTGACCTTTTTGTCTATCTTGCACGATTTGTGAGCAACCAGTGTGTAAGAGTCTTATTATTTGCCAGTAAATACAGCAGGGCGTTTCTCTAAGAATGCTTTGACACCTTCTTTGTTGTCTTCTGTGCGGCCTGCTTCTTGTTGAAACTTTCGTTCCGCATGAAGCTGTTGTTCGAAGCTATTGTTGTAACTTTCCCACATGGCTTTACGGATTATAGTTAATGATCTTGGGCCTTTGGCGAGGCGTACTGCCATTTCGATCGAGTCCTTCATTAGATCGGCATCTTCGGCAACTCTGTTAACAAGTCCCCAGTCGAGAGCTTTTTCGGCGGGTAGTTTATCGGCTAATAGAGCAAGCTCCATCGCTCGTCCCCAACCGATTAGGCGTGGCAACATAAAGGTCGCGCCGCCATCGGGTACCAAGCCAATTCGCGCAAAAGCTTGTAGAAAATAAGCTGATTTCGATGCGATGACGATATCGGCAATCATGGCAAAACTGGTTCCGACACCTGCAGCTACACCATTGACGGCACACACTATTGGCATGTCCAGTTCCTTTAGGGTCAATAGTATCGGATGGTATACGTTCTCTAGTGTTTCGCCCATGTCCGGTTCGAGATGAATGCCTTCGAGCATATCGTTGTCGTATGTTTTGTCAACGGCGCGGTCGGTTAAATTTGCTCCGGAGCAAAATGCTCTACCTTCCCCAGTAATTAATAAACAGCGCGCGTTTAGAGCCGTGATTCTTTTTAATGCAATAGGAATCTCTTTCAACATTTGAGTACCCATGGCATTGAGTGCTTCCGGGTGATTGAGTGTCAAAATAGCAACGTTGTCGTCGGTTATTTCTAGTTTTATTTTTTCAAACGGCATTTCATTCCCTCATTGAGTGGCTTGGTCATATTTTCCGAGTTGGCAAATTCATCGTATAGATATTTTGGCCTATTCCCTCGGTTAAGGAGAAACTGTTTCCGAATTTGGCGTCTTGCCCTTTTTCCGTAGCCGCGCCTTTATTTTGTCAATGAAAGATTTTAGGTGGTAAGGCATTATCAACATGGCCGGAGTTACGATTAAGGTCAATACCGTAGCAAATGATAAACCGACCACGATTGACGAGGCCAATTTAACCCAGAATGTGGCTACTGGCCCGCCGATTTCTATCTCGCGAGACAATAGGTCAACCGAGATACCAGAAGCCATGGGAAGTAAGCCAAACCCGGTGGTAAAAGTCGTTAAAAATACTGGCCGAAGTCGTTGTGCACCGGTGCGGATGATGACGTCTTTTATGTCCCAGTGCTTATGTTCGACTCGAAGGTAATTGTAAGTATCGATAAGTACAATGTTGTTGTTAACAATAATTCCCGACAATGCGACAATCCCAACCCCGGTCATGATTGCACTGAATGATTGACCGAGAATGATGAGGCCCAGAAGCACACCTACCGTAGACATGATGACCGCCGATAGAATCAAAGCTGATTGGTAGAAATTATTAAATTGGGTTACTAATAACACGGCCATCAGCAGTAGCGCTAAAGAAAAAGCTTTGCCGATAAAGGCCAAAGAGTTCGATTGCTCTTCATTCGCGCCCTTGAATTCAATTGTGATGTCCGGTGGTGTTTGCACGGTTTCTAGCCACTCGCTTATCTGTGCTACAACATTTTCAGCGAGAACACCCTCTTTAGTATTGGCTCTTACAAACATAACTCGAGTGCCGTCAAGTCTTTGGATGCTGCTGACTTCGGGTTTAGCTTCTCGCTTTATAAATGATGAAACAGGGACTTGGCCCGAGCGGGTGTTGATTCGCAACTGGTCGAGCTGGTGTATGCCTCTCTGGTCGACAGGATATCGAACTCTAATGTCAATCTCTTCTTCTGCGTCATCTGGTCTGTATTGGCCAATTAAGACACCGTTAGTTAGCAGCTGCACTGCAGTTCCGACCGATGTGACATCAGCTCCCAACATCGCGGCTTGTGCACGGTCCACGGTGACTCGCCATTCAATACCCGGAACAGGTGCGGAGTCGTCGATACCGACTAAACCCACGACTTCAGTTTCCATGTAACGCTTGATCATTCGAGATGTTGAGATCAGATCATCCATGTCTAGGCCGCTTAATTGAATTTGCACGTCCTTTCCAACAGGGGGGCCGGGCTCCGGGTTCAGAACATCAATTCTTACGCCGGGGATTTTTTTCGTAATATCCCTGTGGATTTCTTCGATGTCGAAGCCTGAAACATCTCGTGTGCTGCGATTGGTTAGTTCGATGAAGAATGAACCAATATTGTCACTGGCACTACTATTGGATGATGTGCTAAATCCAGCAGCCCCGGTACGGGTATAGATACTTTTGGAGTACCCTGCTTGTATTAGTCGATCCTCGACGTTAACAACGATGTCGCGAATTTCTGTAGCTGAGAAATTACCCTGTGTCGACACCATTATTTGACTAAACTCGGGGTCCACAGACGTAAAGAATTCCGTACCATTGGAATTTGCACCGTAATATCTGACTATGCTGAAAAGCATAACAATGGTAATCAATAATGTTAAGAACGGGTGATTAACCGCTTTTTGAAGAAGTCGAGCGTAGGCACCGGTAATACCTCCCAAAGTAGTGGTGTCGCCTTCTTCCAATGTTTGATAGTAATGAAGTGTTTTTGCATTGGCAATTGGCCGCTTAGAAAAGAGAGCACCTAATACGGGAGCGAACAGGAGCGCGTAAAGAAGTGAGCCACCCATAACTGCAAAAACCGTAACGGGTAAATATTTCATAAAGTCTCCCGTTACACCGGGCCAGAACATCAATGGCAAAAACGCAGCAAGCGTTGTTGCCACTGAGGCCAGTACCGGCCAGAACATTCGTCTAGTTGCATGCACATAGGCTTTTTTTGGTTCCATGCCTTCGGTCATTTTCCTATCTGCAAATTCAACGACGACTATTGCTCCATCGATCAACATACCCAGCCCCAATAGCAGACCAAACATCACCATAAAGTTGTAAGTGAAGCCAAGCATATTGAGAATAATAAACGAAAAGAGAAAAGAAAAAGGAATGCCGAGTGCGACAAGAATACCTGAGCGAAGACCGACGGCTGCCACCACCACAGTGAGAACCAGTACCACGGCGGTAGAAATGTTGCCTTCCAATGACTTGATACGTGCCAGTGTATCTGGCGCTTGGTCGTTTAAATAATTAACCTCAACCGACGGTGGCAGCTTAGGTTTTTCAGCCTCCATAATAGCTTTTACTTTGTTAACTACGTCGATCAGATTGGAACCTTGTCTTTTTGAAATTTCCAACGAAATGGCTGGAGAGCCATTGGCTCGAGTAAAATTAACAGCGTCCTTGAAGGTTCGCCGTATATTGGTGACGTTTTCAAGAGTAATTACGCCATCGCTTGTCGACTTAACGGGTAAGTCTAAAACCTCTCTACCATTTTTTAAAAGCCCCGGCACTTTCACAGAAAAAGATCCTTTTCCGGTGTCGAGCGCTCCAGCGGCAATTAAACGATTATTAGAATTAACGGCCTGAAATAATTCGTCATTGGTTATGCCGTAGATTTCAAGCTGAGCGGGATCGACAAGAACTTCTAATAATTCTTCACGGTGCCCTTGCAGTTCGGCCTGCAAAACAGCCGGGATCGTTTCGAGTTTATCGCGCATTCGCATAGCAATTGAATAAAGGACACGTTCGGGTACATTTTTGCCACCGAATGAAATGGTTAGTACCGGGAATGATGCTGCTTGAATTTCCTGAACTATTGGCTCTTCAGAAGTTGAAGGGATTTTTACCTTGGCTTTATCTACGGCCTCTCTTACGTCGACTATAGCTTGATCAGAATCGAAAGATGAGCCAAATTCGATAATGATTGTCGCTGCTCCTTCCGCGGAAACAGACGAGATCTTGTCGACACCTTCAATACTCCTAAGTTCTAACTCCATGGGTTTGGCTATTAGACGTTCTGCGTCTTCCGGTGAGATACCTTCGTGCGGAACGATAACAACCACAACGGGGACAGAGACATCGGGGTTTGATTCTAGCGGGATGCCCAGATAGACAACGTACCCACTTAACATCAACATAACCATTATGCTCAGTGTGGTTCTCGATTTTTCTATCGCAGCAGAGATATAATTCATAGCACTGACCTATCCATTTTTTTGCGGTGCGTTGAGTGGCGTCACATCAAGCTTAACGACTTCGCCGGCAAAGACAGTTTCTTGCCCAACCACAATAATTGTTGCGGTATTTGGCAGACCGGTAACCCATATGCCATCAGGACCTTCTTCAATTATCTCCACAGTATGAAATTCGACTTCGGTTTTCGCGTTGACAATTTTGATCCCCAATAATCCTGAATCATCTAGCACAAGTAATGCGGGTGAAATATGATGGGCCTGATGGGTGCCGAGGGGGACAAACAGCTGAGCAGTAATTCCCGATCGTATGCTGAGGTTAGTGTTTGCCACTTTCACTTCAACACGGTAAGAACGTGTTACGTTGTCGGCAGACTGGCTAACAAAATCAATGACACCGTTAAGTCTTTCTCCCGTTATCAGCGTACCGCTAACTTCTTCTCCGAGCTTTACTCGACCAATATCTTTTTCGGCAATTTGTCCTACCAGTAGTATCGGATC
>JBLHNZ010000138.1:0-8991 GCA_047623245.1 Oceanicoccus sp.
TTCGGCAACCAAAACACCTTCATCATCAGTATTCACCTTAGCCAACGCGCACTGACTAGCCGGGTAGTTATAAATAAACAAGGGACTATCTATTCCGATCTGTGGCTCAATGACTTCAGTCAGTAACAAATTTAGCCAATCATCTTTATTGTCACTTTGCATTTGCACATCAATATGGGAGCGGGCTATACGCTCCAGCGAAGCACTATTTTCACTATGGGGATCGACATTGAGAAACTGCTCAAACAATTTCCGATAGGTGATTTTTTTACAGGGATTGCAACGCAACACCAAAACAAACAACTCACTCACTTCTTCCATTAAATCAAAGTGGTCAAAACCGGGGCGATACCACTCCAGCATAGTAAATTCCGGATTGTGACGGCTTCCTTGCTCACCTTGGCGAAAGGACTTACAAATTTGAAATATCGAACCAAACCCCGCTGCTAACATCCGTTTCATTGCGTACTCGGGTGACGTCTGCAAAAAATACGGCGCGGTAGCTCCAGATGGACTCTCCGCTCTGATTGCGTCCATATGAGGATCGCTTACCGAATGCGCGCCCAGTAGCGGTGTTTCAACTTCCATAACACTGCGTTCGGCAAAAAACGTACGTAATTGCTCAATAATTTTCGCCCGCCCAAGCAAGGCTTCGACGCTAGAGACGGGCTGCCAATCGAGATCTGACATAGCTGACTGCTAGCGGCTGCGACTAAGCGGCCGCTTCTCAGGACTAACTTTTTGCACGACTGACGTACTCGCCCGTGCGAGTATCAATGCGAATAACGTCGCCGATATTCATAAACAATGGCACGCGGACGACGGCTCCAGTCTGTAAAGTCGCAGGTTTACTTCCACCCTGGGCCGTATCTCCTTTGAGCCCCGGATCAGTTTCAGTCACTTCTAGCTCTACAAAATTTCCCACAGCAACCGTAAGCGGCGAACCGTTATAAAGGGTGACTACGCACTTATCGAGTTCCTTCAACCATTTAGAACTTTCGCCAACGGCGTTTGCGTCGCCTTGATACTGATCAAAAGTAATCGGGTCCATAAAGTGCCAAAACTCGCCGTCGGAATACAGATATTCCATGTCTGTTTCTACAACATCGGCTCCTTCTAGAGTTTCGCCCGACTTTAGTGACCGCTCCCAAACACGACCGGTTCGTAAATTACGAAACTTGACCCGGCTAAAGGCCTGCCCTTTACCTGGGCGTACGAATTCATTTTCGAGAATGGTGCAAGGATCTCCTTCGAGCATTAACTTGAGACCATTTTTGAATTCGTTGGTAGAATAGGTCGCCATGGTATTCCCTCAATCTTTTATAAAGACGGCAAAGTAGTAAAAAGGCATATGATACTTCAATCCGAACCAGTCTGTAAGTCACCAACCCCCGAAGAAACTTGGCAACAAGCACTCGCAGGGAGTATTCGAGACCCAAAAGAGCTGTTTGAGCTGCTCGAACTCGATATGAAACAATTGCCAGCTGCAATTCAAGCAGACAAGAAATTTTCCTTAAGAGTACCTCACGCTTTTGTAAGGCGCATTTCAAAACGAGACTGGAATGATCCTCTACTACGGCAAATTCTGCCTGTTTCACAAGAATTGGATTTTCAGTCAGGCTATACAACCGACCCTTTAGACGAAAAAAACACTAACTCGCTCCCAGGACTTATTCACAAATATCACGGTCGAGTACTTTTGATAGTCAGCGGCGGATGTGCGATCAACTGTCGTTACTGTTTTCGTCGCCATTTTCCCTATGCTGAAAACAATCCGGGGCGCCAACAATGGCCCGACACTATAAAATATATTGCCAACGATAACTCGATCAGCGAAGTGATATTTAGCGGAGGAGACCCTCTGGCAGCCAGCAATTCATTGCTAGCGGGTTTGGTCGAACAACTTGAGGAGATCCCGCACGTCAAAACACTGCGAATACACACTAGAATGCCCATTATGATACCTCAGAGAATAGATAACGAGTGTTTGAGCTGGCTGACCAAAGGAAGACTAAATCCGGTTATGGTGGTCCATTGTAATCATCCGAACGAGCTGGACGAAGATACCGGAATAGCTTTGTCGAAATTGAAAAATGCAGGAGTCACTCTCTTAAATCAGTCTGTGTTGTTGGCAGGCGTCAATGATGACGCGCCAACACTTCGAAACCTGAGTGAACGTCTCTTTGAGTTTGGTGTTCTTCCCTACTATTTACATTTATTAGATAAGGTAGAAGGCGCTGCGCATTTTGATGTCGATAAAGATACAGCGGCAGCAATAGTTCGCGAGCTGTTAGCCACTTTACCGGGTTATCTCGTTCCGAAACTGGTCAAGGAATACGCAGGTGCAAAATCTAAAACACCTATATCGTCTTTTTTACAGCCCAATTAATAATCACGCCCGATCTCGTCAACTACTTAATGCAAATCTCGAGATCCTCCGCAGTAATGAGGTGATTTTTACCTGAAGACCCACTCTATATCATTGTCTTGACCGGTAAATGGAAAAGTATAGAAAAGAAGCAAGGCAGGAGCGCAAAAATCAATCTATCAAAATAGGACACCAGACAGACAGATCTCGATAAACGTGTTTTTATCCAATTCTGCTATATAATACTTTGGGGTGAGATTTTCGCCAAAGACGAGCTATTCTACCCTCGAAAATCACAAGGACAGAGATGTGTCACAAATGGATAAGGAAGAAATCACTATTCTGCAAGTTCCTCAGCAAGATTTGGAGCACTGTAGTTTTTTCAAGTGTAAAGCAGCCGATGTGGACGCGTGGATAGCCACATTGCCGATCGCTAATCTGGGGCAAACAACCCGACAGCTTTACAGCGTATTAGAAGAACTGAATCGCGTCAGATTAGTTCCACATACGCGAATGATGGTTTTGGAAAAGCTGCGGAGGACAGTTCACTATGTTTCAAAAGCGCTATCAAAGCATTATTTAAACCAATCGATCGTATTACCTAAATTACCACGTAAGGTTGCCGATCTTGCGAGCACACTGAACCTCTTGTTTGCAACCGGCTATAAAATAGTTGCAGCACATGCTGCAGCTCTGGGCAGTAACGATAAATTAATATCGAAAGCACTACATCGAGCCGTCACCGACCTGACACTCGTTCTCCAGCGACATTACCAGCTATACGAACCTGTATCGGAAGCCCTATGGCTTTCCCTCCACCAATACTACATTATGGCTCGGCAAAACAACCTCCTGAGTGTGAACATTCAAGATGATGAGTTTGGCAACGGCACAGTTGAGGAGTCCTATATAAAGGCCTTACTGCTAGGGTGCTCGAAGCCAAACCAGCTTCGACAAGAAGACTTCAACAATCTGTATCAAGCGCTTAATGACTGGGCGAAATATTGTCGAATCATGCTTGCCGAATCAGACTCTATCTTTATGTTTAACCTCATGCTCGACAAACCACCGGTATATAGCACTCTCTACGACCACAGCACAGATAGCGAGTTTTGTCTGGAGTTCGATACGACATTACTCGTCGAGCACTTAAATGAAATGTGGAAAGAGAGCACAAACACGTCGCTAATAATAAATAGAGACCAGGTAATCACCATCTCACGCGATCTATTATCGCACCTAATGCTGTCCTGGGGCTCCATTAGTAAACGCAATTTTATGCGAATAGAAGTAAATGATACGCTCGATCTATGTGTTGGTCTAAGCGCGACACACTATTTTGTTTCGAACAAAATGAGCCTCGACGCTCTAATAGAGGAAAACGGCACTAACATACTCGGCAGTCGAGAAGAAAACCCCTTTTTAAAGACCAAGTCACATGTCTATCGTCAAAAAGACGTATGGGATAGCCCTTATGAAAGTAATTTTGGCAAGACACAAGTTTCACTCGAGTCGCTAGACATTCAAGTTAGAGACGATAAAGTGCCTAGTCCAGAAGAAGCCAGCAAATATACCCGTAATAACGTACCGCTAATCAATTACAGCTCCCAAGGCTATTGCGTGAAGTGGCCCGAAAACCTAACGGCTCAGCTTAAGGCAGGAGAAATCATCGGCATTAAAGATTCGAAAATGCAGAATTGGAGCATTGCCGATATCCGCTGGGTAAATCACGAAAACCAGGGGCATACGACTATTGGACTCGAGCTAATAAGCCCAAATGCGTCCCCTTATGGCGCGCGCGTTATTCGTAAAAAGGGCGATCCTGGCATGTATATGCGCGTCTTTATTTTGCCAGAAATTTCGGTCCTTAATCGTCCAACTACACTGTTGACGCCACAGGTAACCTTTGCCGAAGGCCAAAAAGTCACCCTAAAACAAGGCGGGCAAGAAGTGCAAGTACAACTAGGGAAGAGACTCAATTCTCAAGCAGGCTATAGCCTCTTTGAGCTATCGAAAATAGGCGGGGATCAACTCAAAAAGCAGCAGACAACAGACGATAGAGCCGACGCTGTCAACGACAATGAACTTGAATCAATTTGGAAAAGCTTGTAAATCCCAATTTTTACACTAAATACCTTTGAAAAGGCTTATTAAGGCAAATTTCACTAGTCTATCCCCGCTATGATAACGATAATACTATAATCTTAAGCCTTAAATAGACTAGTCTATTGGCTTACGAAAATTGAGACTCGATAAAATCTACCGCAGGGAAGACTAAGGTCCATAAATGGTAAACAATTGCATCAGTGTCTATTGAATCTATGACAAGAAAAACCACAATCCAGTTACTCCTCATCAATGAATCAGACAATGAGGGAGAACATGTCATCAGCTTATTCCGCAACGCCGGAAGAGTTGCCAGAGGGCATCGGGCGAACTCTGCCGAAGACTTGCATACCATGCTCGAAAAAGATACTTGGGACTTATTGATAGCCAATGACAAGCACCCGGAAATCGCCGTTGAGCAGTGCCTAGAACAGCTAAAGAAATTGCACCTGGAAATACCGTCCATCGCTATTCGCGACGACGGTGTCGCGGCAGCTTTTCAAGCTGGAGCCTCCGATGTTGTTGGAATTGACGACGACGAGCGCCTTATCTACGCATCTTTGCGGGAACTTGAACACCTCGAAAAGCGCCGAAAACTGACAAAAGTAGAAGAAAAATTACGAGAAACTGAGCAACGTTGCGAACAGCTGTTATCCCAGTCCCGGGATGCAATTGCCTATATTACTGATGGCATGATAATTAATTCCAACCAGCTTTTCTCTGCGCGTTTTGGCTTTGCTGATCCAGAGGAGCTAGACTGCCTGCCCATTATTGACTTAATTGATGAAAGTGACCAAGAAGCCTTCAAGGGTCTGCTAAAAGTACAGCAGTCAAACGGCGAGGAAGATACCCACTTCGCTTTCAAAGGACTGAGGCATGATGGGAAGAACTTTTCGGCTTCAATGCAGTTATGCAACGCGGTTTACGATGACGAACAGTGCATCCAGATTAGTGTCCGAGATCAAACTTCTGGAGACAGTCTTGGCGTCAACGGAAGTCCCGACATTAATCCCGACACCGGACTTTATAGCCGCAGCCACTTTTTAGAGAAACTGGATTTATCCAACAAACAGGCAGTTGCAGCCACCAATATTAGCACATTGTTATACATCGGTATCGACAACTACGACAGCATTAGAAGCCGCATAGGCATCACGCGTTCCGACCGGGTATTTGTCGATATAGCAGCGTTTATCCAAGAAAAATCGACTGAAGAAAATTGCCTGACCCATTATTGTGACGATAGCTTTACGATGATAATGCCGGAAACCGGTGCAGAGAAAGCGAAAAAATTCGCTCAATCGTTATGTGACAATATTCAGGACCATATTATCGAAATTGACGAACAATCGTTACAATGCACCTTCAGCATTGGACTTACTGTTCTCGACAATCAACAACAAGTTACGACCAGCAGGATTATCGACAACGCTTTTGCCGCGTGCGAACAAGTTCGTGAAATAGCCCACAACGAAGGTATTGGGAACGGCGTCAGTGTTTATATTCAGGTTCGGGAAAAAATATCTCTTGCCGATACTCAGAATACCGGGGATATCGATTCTTTTCTCGAAGAGGCACTAGATGATAATCGCTTCTCGCTTTCATTTCAGCCAATTGTCAGCTTACGCGGCACAATTGGAGATCATTATGAAGTTCAGGCACTCATAACAGATGACAGCGATCAAGAGGTTTCTGCTAGCGAGTTTCTGCGCTCAATTAGCTTTTCAAAGACAAATACCAGACTTGATCGTTGGATTATTCTGGAAGCAACCAAACTACTCGCCGGAAAGCTGGAACAAGATCGAGATACACGCCTCTTTATTAATCTTACAAGTCAGGCTTTACAGGATAAAACACTAATAACGTGGCTAAATGTTGCCTTAAAAGCTGGAGGCATACCACCCGACGCAATCATTTTTCAATTCGAAGAATCGAATATTGTCGACTATCTCAAGCCAGCGATTGTATTTTCCGAAACAATAAAAGCGATAGGATGTAAACTTTCTATCGCTAATTTTGGGCGGTCAAATGATCCGCTCAGAACGCTTAGGAACGTAAATGCAGATTTTGCAAAATTGGCCGGAGATTTCACCAAAGAGCTCGAAGGCGAAAACAGCACACAAACACTGAAAACAATGGTGGGAGATATTCTCGAGCAAAACTCACAGGCAATTATCAGTGATGTTGAAAATGCAGCGGCGCTCGCGATGCTGTGGCAAATCGGTGTCGATTATATTCAAGGCGGATATTTAGCATCCCCAACTAAAAGCATGCACTATGAATTTACTGATATCGCTTAAGGTCACCTCTTGCCTGCAGTACTGATAAACTCCCTCCCCCTCAATCCAAATAGAAGTATTTCTGTCAGGAAGAGTACCTGTCACCAATGCCAAGTAAATACAAAATACCGTCAAGACCTAGTGTTGATATAGATTGTTTTGCAGACTTTTTAACAATAGCCTTGGCTCGAAATGCTATACCCAAGCCAGCAATACTTAACATTGGCAAGTCATTCGCGCCGTCGCCAACAGCGATCGACTGTTCTAGAGAAATCCGTTCCTGATGAGCAATTTCCCGTAGCAGCTCTGCTTTTCGGGCACCATCGACGACCACACCCGATACATTTCCCGTCACCTTGCCTTCATGGATTTCCAGCTCGTTGGCATAGACATAGTCGATGCCCAACTTCTTTTGCAAATAAACCCCAAAATAACTGAACCCACCACTAAGAATCGCCGTTTTGTAGCCAAGTCGCTTTAAGGTAGACACCAGTTTTTCGGCGCCTTCTGTCATTTTTAAGTTTTCGGCGATATTTTCGAGAACACTTTCATCTAAGCCTTTTAACAGTGCGACTCTTGCCTTGAAGCTTTCGGTGAAGTCTAGCTCACCCTGCATAGCGCGCTCCGTAATTCCCGCCACTTCCGGACCGACCCCCGCAGCTTTCGCCAATTCATCGATAACCTCAACCTCTATCAATGTTGAGTCCATATCAAAAACAACCAATCGCCTATTGCGACGAAACATATTGTCTTCTTGGAAGGCTATATCAATATCGAAATTTTTGGTTAAAGAGGTGAGCTCAGAACGAAAACCCGACACATCGCTCACTGAGCCTCTTACTGAAAACTCTACACAAGCCTTAGTCTGTTGGTGAACCCCCTCGAGCGGTACACGACCAGATAATCGATCGATTCGATCGATATTCAACTTGTTTTTCGATACCACTGTAGTCACTGCAGAAAGATGTTCAGCCGTTATTTTTCTTGCCAACAACGTGATGATATGTCGCTGCTTTCCCTGCCCATCAACCCAATGATCATAGCTCTGAGGATCAACAGGAGAAAAACGTACCGTTAACCCCAACTCATGTGTGCGAAACAAAATATCCTTTAATATCGGCGACGACTCTGATGTTTCCGGGACTTCTATGAGTATCCCCAATGACAAGGTATCGTGAATCACAGCCTGACCAATATCGAGAATATTGACCTCATAAAGCGCAAGAATTTCAGTCACTGATGATGTCAGCCCAGGCTTATCATCGCCGGCAATATTGATCAGAATTATTTCTTTCACAACGCACTCCAAGAATTTGGCCGTATTGTAACTGCAGCAAGGCCCCGATCCAAATTTAATATAGAGGTAGGGTCGCAATAAAAAGATGATTTGAATAAACCTGTCTCTAAAGATGGTTTATACTTAAGGACTTTGTCTGAGGTACGGGAGCTGTTCCGGGAAGGACCGTCATCTAAACAAGAAACGGAATGCAGTTTCGAAAAAGACGAAAATATCATTAGTCGTTCTCTTACTGAAACTCACGCCGGCGGCGTAAACTTAGTCTTTTAAATCACGCAGGCACTTAAAACGGTACCCAATGCTAAAAAGATTCTTACATTTATCTCTAGCTAGGAAAGCAGCTTCGATAGCTGCTGCCATTAGTTTTTTTGCTTGCACTATTCTTGTATTGGCGAGCGATCAAAACAACCGTCAGCTAATATTCCAGAGTGCGGAGATGCTCGGCGACAGCCTTGCCCTGCAATTGGCTCAGGATGCAGGTAGCTCTCTTGTCCAGGGAGACACGTTGAGCTTACAGTCAATTCTCAACACGCTTGTAAAAAACTCGGTTATCGCTCATGCCGCAGTCTACGACGTTGAGAATATGCCCGTTGCGGAAGCTGGCAGTAGCCACAAAAGAACATCTCGAAGTGCATTTTCTGCTTCGATCAATTTCCAGGACAGCCTAGCTGGTTACGCCGTTATCACCATCGATACATCACCACTTCAGAAAGAAGCCAAAGTTCTATTATGGCAGTTGTTCGCCCTAAGCATACTCATTAGCCTGCTTTCCTATTTATTAGGATTGATTCCCGCTAGATATCTGTCGGCTGCCATTAACGATTTAGCTACATTGGTCGATATGCCGCCAAAGAACAAACCAACGAATGTCCGCCTCGGATACCGTGGCTACGATGAATTCCAACAATTAACTCAAAGAGTGATCGACGGACCGGAAAAGA
>JBLHNZ010000139.1:0-8957 GCA_047623245.1 Oceanicoccus sp.
CCAGAACCATAGTAAAACACCCAATAACTAATCCGTAAGAAAAACGACTTAATTTCGGACTATTCTGAGGCAGTTCGAGAAAATGAATGTAATAAAGCGTATTAAAGGCAATGGTTAAGAAGAATGGTGGTATCAGGAGGTAATGCGAATACCAGGATAACCATTCGGCTAATGCATTAAACGCGGCCGCCCAAGCGAATACACTTAAAAGCAAATACAGCGCGTAATAGAGGTAACTTTTATCCCGAAGAGAAACAGCTAGAAATAGATTGTAAAAAGCCAAAATAATTATCGCCCCGAAGCAGCCGATAAACAACAGATTTTCAAATAATGTATCCTGCTGATAATCTATTTTTGTAATAAATTCGAATTGAGGCAAACCTGAAAAATAGCGACTTTCAATCAAAACCAAAATTTCGTATTGTTCACTTCGAGGGAGATTTAACTCTATACCGTAGTGTAGGCTTTGCTCGTGGGGGTAAAGATAACCACTGGAAACCTCCCGTATACCCTTTGTGGTATACAGATATATATGGATGCGATCAATGACCGAATTATAAGAGTTGAATACCCATTCGTTAACGTCAGTAACATTCTCTACTTTTGCATAAAGCCAGTATCGACCCCCAGTAATCTGATCGACCTGAGGCACTTGTTCAAGTCCAGCAACAAAATTTTCTGCAGATATTGGCGCTGGCGGAGAGGGAACTCTGCCCCCTGTCAACGGAGTTGTACTCAAATTGTCACGATATAGCATTGCCCCTGCTTTTAGCAGGTCCAAATTGCGCGCTGCATCCTTAATCACCACTGCAGTCTCAGCATTAGCCGAAAAGGATACAATCGAAAAGAGAAGGAACAACAAACTACGCAACATATATCTCTCAGGAAAACCGCGAAAACATAAGTAAAGATGTTAGCACACGCACTGTTTATTCATCCCATTTCTATAGGAGAAATCCCTCTGCATGCTCACTCTAATAGAAAAACTATGTCTTCAGCGACTACGTAAAATACTCAATGACCGCAATAGAAGTCATTCTCACCGCGTTGCTAGTGACCCATACTTTACCATTGCCGGCGATGCCTAACGGCACACTCATTTTTGTTTCTCTGAAAGGGTACTTTACATTAACAAAAGACAACTCTGCCTGTACATAAAAGAATAATGATGAGCCGTACCGCCAGTGACCAAACATCAAGTAGTGCCGGCGACGCCATAGAACCTATATAAAATCACTCCGCACATTATGAATGTGAGTCGAGCCCCTCTAGATAATCGCAGACGTTTTCGACAAGAATGCACCGACGTATGGCGATTAGGAATATTCCACTCTCGCTATTGAAAAGTGGTTAAACGCAGTATGGCACTAGCCATTGCCACCGGTGATTTCTGCGCAATATAGCCAAATGGGATGTAACCTCGGCAAAACAAAAGCGATTAGCCGATTACCAAAAAAGGCCCACGAGTTACGTCTAAAATGAGAACGAAGACGAGGCACCATCATATGAACAAAAGATGGGATTTGTAGAGTGAGTCAGTGACGTCATACTTACAAGATTACGCAGAGCGCTAATTGTCTTTACTATAACGCAGACCAAAACCATACGGGAACAAAGGGGTCTCATCGACACTTTTCGTGCAGACACCTGAGCTCTCGGCAGAAGGAGATCGTGGCCAAGTAAATGAAAGCTTAGCGCCAAAACCATAATCTCCAAAAAGAACATCGGCGATACCTTGTCCTTCAGATCCGGGTAGCCAGGCCGCAACAAACGCAGTCGCGGCGTTGATTTCTCGATCTATCAACAAGGGTCTTCCAGAGATCAGCACAACGACAACGGCAACACCCTTGGCTGTAATTGTTTTGATTGTCGCTAAATCTTCCGGATGCAACTCGGCTAAAGCCAGGGAACCACCGTAGGCTTCCATTACGCGTAAGGAGCCATTAATTTGCGACCCCGCTTCAATTACAGCGTCATCGCCGTCTCTGATATCCCCCATACCTTCCGCGTATGGCGTTTCTCCGACTACGACGATGGCAACATCGTGCTTGGCTGGATCTGCCTCCGCTCCCGCCTCGATACTTAGAACAGCATTCGGTGCGACAGCCTGTATGCCTTCCCATACAGATGTACCACCAACAATATGGTCATTGCCGGACAGACCTTGCCAGGTAATAGTAAAACCACCGCACTGATTACCCTTGTTGTGCGCGCTCTTTCCCGCCACTAGTATTGTTTTACTGCGATCCAAAGGTAACAGCTGCTCGCTATTCTTTAACAACACCAAAGATTGTCTAACCGCGTCTCTCGCCAATTCGCGGTGTTCTTTTGCGGAAAAACTAGCATGGTTTGACCAATAACGCTCAGCGGGACGAGGCTTATCGAAAAGACCAAAGGCAAACTTTACACTCAAGATCCGCCTGACGGCGTCATCAATTCGAGCGACTGCAACGGTTCCTCGCTCAACATGATGAGTCAGATGTTCAATAAACGGTCGCCAGTTTTCAGATATCATAAACATATCTATACCTGCATTAACCCCTGCTGCAATAGCGTCATAATAATAGTCGGACAGATAATCAATACCATCCCAGTCTGATATGACGTAGCCACCAAACTGCATTCGATCTTTTAAAACCTCGGTCAGCAGATAGTGATGGCCATGGCATTTTTCACCACGCCAACTGCTGTAGGAGCACATCACAGTTAAAGCGCCCGCGGCAATCGCCGGATAATACACCCCCATGTGGATTCGCTCCAACTCCTCCTCGCTGACGACAGTATCACCTTGATCAACCCCATGACGGGTTCCTCCATCGCCGACCCAATGCTTAACACAAGCAACGACAGAGTCTCTTCCCAGATCTCCCTGTAAACCTTTCACAATATTAGCCGAGTAGGAGCCAACTATTTCCGGTTTTTGAGAATAGCTTTCGTAGGTTCGGCCCCAACGATCATCTCGAGCGACAGCCAAATTCGGGGCGAAAGTCCAGTCGACACCTGCAGCCAAAATTTCGCGAGCGGTCACCACTGCAATTTTCTGAAGTAACTCGGGGTTATTTGTCGCGCCTAACCCTATGTTATGAGGGAAAATAGTGGCGCCTTCGACATTATTGTTGCCATGAATCGCGTCGACGCCATAGATAATGGGGATGGCCAAATGTTCGTCATCCTCGGCCATCGATGCCACCCAATAGCTGTCGTTCAGAGTCACCCAGTCCGCAAGCGTATTGTCGTTAGGGCATGAACCCGCGCCACTCAATATCGATCCAATATGATATTCTTTAACCTGATCAGGACTAATCGACATACGCTCGGCCTGCGTCATCTGCCCAATTTTTTGAGCCAGAGACATCCTTTCCAATAAGCTATCGACTTTCGATTGAATGGTGTCGGTCTTTAGCGGAGAATTAGACATTAGATCCTCATCAACTATCTTACGTAAAAAGGAATGTTAGCATGTGCTGCGTGATTGTGGTCGTCAAAGACATAAACAAATAAACGGTAAGCGCCGCTGGTTTGCGGGGTATTTAATATTATTTCAGCAACCGACGGGTTCTCGATTAGACCGTGAATAATGTCGGGGGGCTCTTCGTGATCTCCACCTACATGAAGGGAAGAACTCTCTGCTCTAATTTCCCAACGGTAACGCATTGGATCATTGTCTGGATCCTCTACAGCAATCGTTGCCAAATATTTCATGCCGCTATTAAGTATGACATCCTCAAATGCCGTTTTCTGATCGAGTTGGATGGGTCCCACTTTAGGCGAGCGGTTGTCTGGCCACCGACCATTCCAGAAGTGGTGCAATACATCAACCACTTCTGTTTCCTCGCCACTACCGAGAAACAGACCGTACCAGGTAGGGGTTTTTTCCTGCTTTTGTCCCCATAGAAACACATAGTTTCCGATTGCCTGATCTGCAAAAGGCTCAAGCACTTGCAAATAGCTCTTGGAGTAGTTGTTGGCCTTTTCGCTACTGGTATCCTCAATAGGAGCACCCCAGCTTGTTTTGTCTACTTCCCAATGCCCAACCGCGCCCCATTCGGTAATAAAATAAGGACCATCGAAACCAGTTCTTTTGATATGCTTCGGCAGATTAATCAGATCACCATAAATCTGAAAACTCAAAAAATCGAGATCGGTCGCTCGCTCCTCTATCACCTGCAAAGCTCTCTCATCAAAACCTGCCAGTGTTGTTGTGGTGGGGTGGTTGGGGTCGAGTTCATGAATCATTTTGGAGATATCATTCACTGCATCGTAAACCTTGGGATTAGTGAAATCAAAATTTAGCTCATTGCCAACAATCCATGTCAACAATGCGGGATGATCCCTATACTTAATAATATGGCTTCTTGCCTGTTCGGCCTGTAATTCTACAGCGACAGGGTCATTGTAATCGAAACCGTGCCTTTCTCTGGCAATATCAAGGCATAAAGAAACCGTTAGATCTAGTGCATGAGCTCTATCCAACAATTGCAACGCCGGTTCCAAACCGTCGTCTACGGCCCAGGTACGTACCGAATTGCCTCCGTGGGCTGCCACACTTTGTAAATCGAGGCTATTAATTCCAGCCCCTTTTACGACGTAAGGCTTACCTCCGCGCAGCAATTGATACTTACCATCCTGAGCCACTATTTCTACTTTTACCGCCTGAGATAGCACGGAGTCTGAGTAGCTCATCGTAGCAGCTTGAGATAGCGCAATAGTTAACATCCACAAAAGAATGCGCTTTGGGGATATGGGTACCATGTATTCTCCTACTTTTTTAGGAGTTCACTCACATTCTTTGCCAATGACTAGAGATATCTTTTCTTTATCGACATCTCGAATGGGTCAGTCACTCGGCAACGGTGAACTCACTCCTCAATTCAGCTTCTGAGCTGCCGCCAATCCAAACATGGAAATCACCGGGCTCTGTCACTAGCTGCATTTTTTGATTGTAAAATGCCAGCTCGTCGGTATGTAGACTAAAACTAACAGTTTGACTTTGACCTGCGCGCAGGCGAATTTTTTGAAAGCCCTTCAGCTCTTTTATGGGTCGGGTAACATTGCCAACCAAATCCCTGACATAAAGCTGAACAACCTCCTCGGCCTCAACGTCACTACTATTGTGTAAACGCGCACTGATCAGGAGGGTATCACCCAAAACCAGCTGGCGCTCAGACAAAACGATGTCACTATAGTCAAAACAGGCGTAAGAAAGCCCGTACCCAAAAGGAAATAATGGGGTAAAACCCGCGTCGAGATGAAATGCTGACATTCCCAAAGACGTTTGGACGGCACCACCATCGATGTCGTCTATATGAGTAATATTTCCATGAGATGGAGGTCTACCGGTATTTTTCTTAGCATAGTAAATCGGTATTTGCCCAACAGTACGCGGAAAAGACACCGGCAATTTCCCCGACGGCGATTCGATCCCGAACAACAGTTCAGCTATTGCAGGACCAGCCATGGTACCAGGATGCCAAGCGTATAACACCGCATCAACTTTATCTATCACGTTGTCAAGTGTTAGTGGTCTACCGGCTAGTATCACTAAGGTGATTGGCTTTCCCGTTTCGGCGATCGCAGTAATAAGCTCAACCTGGTTACCCGGTAGATTAATGTCGGCCCGACAATGAGCCTCTCCAGATAAAATGGACTCTTCTCCAACAAACATCACGACCGAATCGGACTGCTTTGCAATCTCAACAGCTTCGCCAAACCCGTGATAACTTCTGCTACGGGAATTATCCGTACCCCGCGCCCAGTGCACGTTAATGTCTTCACCGACGAGTGCATGAATCGCCTGTACGCAAGTATGACTGTGCTGGGATTCACCATCAAAAACCCACGTCCCAAGCTGTTCGTAACCGTCGTCGGCCAGCGGTCCGATTAAGGCTAACGATTTTACTTTATCTTTCGACAAAGGCAGTGTGTGATTATCATTTTTAAGCAACACACAACTTTGCTGTGCAGATATTTTTGCCGCCTGCAAGTGCTCGTCGTTAACGAGTCGCGGAAACTCACCCGGGTTTGTATAAGGATTTTCAAACAAGCCAAGCTGAAATTTTGTGCGAAGGATATTGAACACCATCGTATCGATTTGCTGTATCTCGATTTTCCCTTCATCGAGTAGAGAACTAAGATGATCGGCGTAGGTGGTACTCGCCATCTCCATATCGATACCAGCCTCACAGGCTGCCAGCGCAGACTCTCGGTCATTCGCCGTAAACCCGTGAACCGACAATTCCTTAATTGACTCCCAGTCGCTAACGACAAAACCCTCGAAACCCCACTCTTTGCGGAGAACCTGTTTCATTAGGAATTCATTGCCAGAAGCGGGCACACCGTTGAGATCACTGAATGAAGACATGAACGTGGCAACGCCAGCGTCCATCGCAGCCTTAAAAGGGCGAAGATAGACATTACGTAATTCGTTCTCAGGAATATTAGCCGTGTTGTAGTCGAGACCACTTTCAACGGCACCGTATCCAGCCATATGTTTAGCACAAGCTGCAATCGAGCCTTTTCCACCTAAGCGTTCACCTTGAAAGCCCTGCACCATGGCCGCCCCCAATATGCTACATAAATGCGGATCCTCTCCCAAGCTTTCAGCTATTCTTCCCCAGCGAGGGTCTCGAGTGATATCGATCATCGGCGCAAATGTCCAATTGATGCCATTTGATGCGGCCTCCAGAGCCGCTATCCGCGAGCCATTTTTAACTAAGTCTGGGTTCCAGGAAGCTGCCTGTCCAAGCGGGATAGGAAAGATAGTTTTGAAGCCATGAATGACATCTCGCCCGATGAGCATTGGAATTCCAAGGCGACTCTCCTCCATCGCCAACCGTTGTATCTCGTTTACGGTATCGACATTGACTTCGTTGAGCACAGAACCCACTTTGCCTTCTCGAATTGCCTGATCAAGATTCCATGAGCCGCCGTTCACCTGGGTCATTTGACCGATTTTTTCGACCAGTGTCATACGAGAAAGCAACTCCAGTGCGCGATCATGTGCACTGTTTACTATCGGATTTTGTTGAGAGCATTGAGAAAGTTGTGACATAATTGGCCCAGAAAGCTATGAAATTTGAAGGTTAGCGCTGAGTGACCTTATCGCTTTCAACACAGGGAACGCTGCGAATAGTGTTACCGAACACAGCGTCTTTTTAGCTATTCTTACCGAACCCAAAGGGCATGCCTATTCGCATGCGCTTAAGTGGACCACTTTTGCGACGGGGCGGAATTTTGATCAATATTGACCGGCCATTCAACGGCTGCAGACTGATAACCCGAACCCTCAAATTGCTCAATATAGTCTGATGTTTACTTTCATCGCGCCAAACGCCCCTTCTACCGCACTCCAGTTGTTTTAGTCTCGGTCTACAGTATTCTGGCAGGCTATGTAGGCGACGCTGAGATAGTCAACGGGAGTTTTAACAGCCCCCACTAAAGATCAACATAAACGGGAGAGTAGTGTGCAAGGTAAAAAAGCAGTATCGGGAAAAGGCCCATTAATGGCTCTGACCGGAATCGATTTTTCCCACGTTTCCGACCGCGAACTCATTACTCTTTTCCAGCAAGTCCTCCAACAGAAAATTCATGGCATCTCGTTTAGCCCCTACGTTGACGGCCAAAGCCCGGGCACGGAGATCGGTGAAGCACAGATTCGAGAGCGACTAAAAATCATACAATCCAATATTGGCTGGATACGCTCGTTCTCGTGTACTGAAGGTAACCAGCAGATACCCCGGGTTGCCCACGAAAACGGCCTAAAGACGATGGTTGGCGTTTGGCTGGAAGACGATCGAGAAAACAACGAGAAGGAGATGGCAAACGCTATCGAAGTTGCCAAAGCCGGACACGCCGATATTGTTGCTGTTGGCAACGAAGTGCTATTGCGCGGAGATCTTTCTGAGGATGAACTAATTGACTACATCAACCGATTCAAACAGGCCGTTCCGAATGTTGAAGTCGGCTACGTCGATGCCTATTTCAAATTCGTTGATCACCCCCGAGTTACAGAGTCCTGCGATGTCATACTCGCCAACTGCTACCCCTTCTGGGAAGGGTGCTCGGCCGAGTACTCACTGCTTTACATGAAGGATATGTATCGCCGCGCGGTGCAGGCAGCCAATGGTAAAAAAGTCATAATCAGTGAAACCGGTTGGCCTAATATCGGCACCGCAACAGGCAGCGCGGTGCCCTCAACCCTGAATGCGATTCGGTATTTTCTTAATACCTATCAATGGGCCGAAGAAGAGGATATCGACATTTTCTACTTTTCCTCTTTCGACGAAAACTGGAAAGTAGCAGACGAAGGAGACGTCGGCGCTTATTGGGGACTATGGGATAAAGACGGCAATCTCAAATACACCTGAGCCAAAAAAACATTAAATAAATGAGCCGATAGATCACAATAGACTATGGATAAGAACACTATGACGCCAAACACATTTTCGATACGGTCTGGCAACGCCATTTGTTATTCTGGCTATCGACGAGGCCAATCACCGCAACACAACCTATTTCCTTCGTTTGCAGAAGTCAGTGAAGACCTTGCCATTCTTGCCTCAAATTGGTCGTTCTTAAGACTGTACGATTGCAGCCAGCACGCGGAAGTAGTGCTCGATGTCATCGCGCAGCAAAAATTGGATTTCAAGGTCATGCTGGGCGCTAATATGACCGCCGAAGTCAGCAATCCGGGCTGTCCCTGGGGAGCGCATTTTAGTGACGAAACTCTGGAGGAAAACCGACAAGCCAACATCGATGAAGTCGATCGACTCATTAATTTGGCAAACCGATATCCTTCCATCGTTTTCTCAGTATCGGTCGGCAACGAGGCGACAGTAGAGTGGACCGATCATTTGGTGCCGGTTGAAAATCTGATCACCTTCGTTCAAAAGATAAAGGGCGCCATCAAACAGCCGGTTACCTTTTGCGAAAACTATGTGCCGTGGACCAATAAACTG
>JBLHNZ010000140.1:0-8953 GCA_047623245.1 Oceanicoccus sp.
ATACGGTCAGCCATTGTCATAGCTTCGACTTGATCGTGGGTCACGTAAAGCGTTGTGATGCCCAGCTTTGATTGCAGCTCTTTAATTTCAAGCCGCATCTGCACCCGAAGTTTGGCGTCCAAATTAGACAGCGGTTCGTCAAACAAAAACACCGCGGGTTCACGCACAATCGCACGGCCCATTGCAACGCGCTGACGTTGACCACCCGACAGCTCTTTAGGCTTGCGATCAAGCAACGGCTCAAGCTGCAAAAGTTTTGCAGCATCGACCACTTTGGCGTTGATCTGGTCCTTGGGCAGTCGCGCAATTTTCAACCCGTAGCCCATGTTTTGACGCACCGACATGTGCGGATAAAGCGCGTAGTTTTGGAACACCATCGCGATATCGCGATCCATCGGCTCTTTGTCGTTGGCGCGTTCACCACCAATTTGCACCTCGCCTGCAGAAACGGATTCCAACCCTGCAACCATCCGCAGTAAAGTGGATTTCCCGCACCCAGAAGGACCGACAATCACGATGAACTCACCATCCGCGATATCGGTGGCGATGCCGTGAATAACGTCCGTCAAACCAAAGCTTTTTTTGACGTCTATAAGGGAGACCGTTGCCATATTTATTTCTCGCTATCGACAAGGCCGCGAATAAACAGCCGTTGCATACTAACCACGACGATCACTGGTGGGATCATTGCAAGGATCGAAGTAGCCATAATCACCGGCCAATCGGCCACATCATCCCCTGATGGGAACATCTGCTTGATACCCATGACAATAGTGTTCATTTCGGGGTCTGTGGTGATAAGTAGCGGCCAAAGGTATTGGTTCCAGCCGTAGATAAAAAGTATCACAAACAAAGCAGCCACGTTTGTACGACTCATCGGGACAACAATGTCCCAGAAAAATCGCATTGGGGATGCGCCATCAACACGGGCGGCTTCGGCCAATTCATCAGGAATCGTCAGGAAGAACTGGCGGAACAAGAAGGTCGCGGTAGCCGAAGCGATCAATGGGAAAATCAAGCCACCATAGCTGTTAAGCATCCCGAACCCGGCGACCACCTCATAAGTTGGCACAATACGCACCTCGACAGGCAGCATCAGCGTTATAAAAATCATCCAGAAAAAGAAATTACGCCCTGGAAACCGAAAATAAACGATCGCGAAGGCGGACAACAGAGAGATTACAATTTTGCCCACCGCGATACCAATTGCCATCACAAGGCTATTGAACAACATTGTCGTTACGGGAACGTTCACCCCAGAAAATAGCGCTTTTGAATAGTTCTCAATGAAATGACCACCAGGCCAAAGCGGCATTGGTGGCTTTACAATTTCTGGCTGTGTGACTGTCGAGGCGACAAAAGCAAGCCAGATCGGAAAGAAGATGATCAGAACACCAAGGATCATAACAACATGAGTCAGCCAAAGACCCGCCCCTCGCTTTTCAACCATGCCATGTATTTCGCCCTGCTTGAAAACAGCCATCAGTAATGTACCTTTTTCTCAACGAACTTAAATTGCACGATGGTCAGCAGGCCGACAATGAACAGCAAAATTACAGATTGCGCAGACGAAGAACCAAGATCTTGGCCCACAAAACCATCGGAGAAGACCTTGTAAACAAGCACCGTCGTGGATTGCTGTGGGCCACCCGAGGTAATCGTATGGATCACACCAAAGGTTTCAAAGAAAGAATAAACGACGTTAACAACGAGCAGGAAAAAAGTGGTAGGCGACAGCAGCGGCAAAACAATCGTCCAGAACCGTCGCCAGAACCGTGCGCCATCTATTGCAGCGGCTTCAATGACCGAACGTGGTACCGATTGCAGCGCTGCAAAGAAGAATAAGAAGTTATAACTGATACGGCCCCAAGCCGATGCAACAACAACAAGGCCCATCGCCTCTCCACCATTCAGCACGTGGTTCCAGTCATAACCCAAATTGCCTAGATACCACGACACCAAGCCCACACGAGTGTTGAACATAAACAGCCAAAGGACACCGGCGATTGCGGGAGCGACCGCGTAGGGCCAGATTAGCATCGTGCGATACACACCAGAGCCTTTGATTAGACGATCCGCCATAACCGCCAAGAACAGTGCTGGAATCATCGAGCAAAGCGTAACAAGAATTGAAAACACCGCTGTGGTCACAAAGGACGCTCTGTAAAACCTGTCGCTAAACAGAAATTCAAAGTTGGCAAGTCCAACATATTGGGAGGACAAGCCAAAAGGGTCAGCAACAAACAGGGATTGCCAGACAGCTTGGCCTGCGGGGTAGAAAAAGAACACCAATGATATGATAACCTGTGGCGCGATAAGCAATAAAGGCAGCATCCAGCCGCGAAACGTAACGCGTTTTTCCATGTATATAGCCCAACCCCTGCCTTATAATCGAAATTAAAAAAAAGCAGGCCCGCGATCGGGCCTGCCTTTTTTAATGTTTAGCGATTAGCGGCTTCAAAGCGGCGCAACAATTTATCGCCCCGCTCTTTTGCGCTGTCCATAGCTTCTTGGGCAGTCTTGTCACCAGACCAGATACCTTCGAGCTCTTCATCGATAATACCGCGAATTTGATCGAAGGACCCAAGACGCAAACCTTTGGAATTGGCTGTTGGTTCTTTGGCTGTCATTTGGATTACAGCAACATCTGTACCTGGGTTTTTATCATAGAAGCCAGAAGCCCGTGTTGCTTCGGCAGCTACTACGGTGATCGGCAGGTAGCCCGTGTTCTGGTGCCAAGCCGCTTGAACATCGGAGGAAGACAAGAAACTTAGGAATTCGCCTACACCTTTGTATTCAGTATCCTCATGACCCTCCATGACCCACAAAGAGGCTCCACCGATGATAGTGTTTTGTGGTGAATTGCCAACGCCTTGCCAATACGGAAGTGGACGCACGTCAAAATCAAATTCAGCTTCGGAACTGATGCCAGCGTACCCAGCAGAGCTTTCGGTAAACAGCGCGCAATCGCCAGCGCGGAAGTTTGCACCACCTTCATTGCGACGGCCAGTGTAAATGAATTTACCGTCTTGTGCCCATTCACCCATCGCAGTGAGGTGTGCAACTTGTGCTTCACCGTTCAACATCAGCTCTGTATCGAGACCTGCAAAACCATTGTCTTTGGAAGCAAACGGAACGTCATGATAGGCCGAGAAGTTTTCGAGGTGAATCCAGCTTTGCCAAGCGGTCACAAGCGGGCATTCTTCGCCGCCTGCTTTAAGCGCATCCAAAGTAGCGCCAACGTTCTGCCATGTGGACAGGTCAGTATCAGGGTCAACACCCGCTGCTGTCATCGCATCACGGTTCACCCACAAAACTGGAGTAGAGGAGTTAAATGGCAAAGACAGCATATCGCCTTCAGTGGATGTATAGTAGCCTTTGACAGCACCAATATATGCGTCTTGGTCAAACTTGATACCACTTTGCGCCATCACTTCATGAACAGGACGCACAGCTCCCGGTGCGGCCATCATTGTCGCGGTACCAACCTCAAAAACCATCAAAATGTGTGGTTGCTCACCGGCACGAAATGCTGCGATGCCAGCATTCAACGTCTCGGAATAATTGCCTTTATGGCTTTCCTCGACCATATAATCACTTTGACTTGCGTTGAAATCCTCAACTTGGACCTTCACTAGATCACCAAGACGGCCGGTGAAAGCGTGCCAAAATTGCACTTCGGTTTGTGCCATCGCCAGCAACGGCGTCAGCATTGTGGAAACGGCAAGCGCTCCGATCAAAGACTTTTTCATTATTACTCCTAATGCACCAATTAGGTGCGTTTATATTTGATGCACAAGGCCTTGCCCCGCATCGACGGTAATTATTCAGAACAATAGACTCCAATTTTCATACTTTGTCAATTGAAGGGTGCCTGTCCATTATTTTTTTGCATTATTCTTTTTGAGGAGCAAATGTATAGGAGCAATGTTATGGTTTAATGACACCGGACACTTTATTAAGAGATAATATTTATCAACTATTAAGGTGTGGAAATGGGGCCGAAAAACGAACAATCAGTATCCAAAAGAATTTAAGGAAGAAGTGATTGCTCTGGTTAAAGAGCAAGTTTATTCAGAGTCGGAAGCGTCAATATCATAGGGTATAGCCAGCAATATGCTCTATCGGTGGAAAGGGGAAATTGCATCAGACGCTGAAGGAAAGTCATTGATAACTAATTAACGAGAGGAACTCAACCGACTGCGTGAAGAAGTTAAGAATTTACGCATGGAAGAAGCGCCCAAGGTAGCTGATTAGTGACGATGTACTGCATTTTCATCGACGAATGAAGATGCTATTTGAGCGTAGTTGAGATAGCTTAAGTAGTCGGGGAATGATGAAAAAAATTTTGCGAAGAAAACCTTGAAATCAACTGGTATAAAGTACGCAAATTGATGAGGAAATTGAGTTTAAAAGTGACTCAGTGTATAGCCTACAAGGTAGCGACAAAAAAAGATTTAAAGGATGCAGTTGCTAATAACTTGTTAAACCAGCACTTTAATCGTGTTAGACCAGATCAAGTGCGGGCTGGTGATATCACCTATCTGAAAACAGGTGTGGGGTGGATCTATTTAGCTATCGCTATGGATTTGTACTCACAAAGGATCGTGGGCTGGTACATCAGTAAAGGCATGACAATAGTCCTAATTTCTAGGGCGACGATGATGGTTTACAACTTAAGGCAGCCACCTTAAGGGCTCGTGTTTCACAGCGATTGTGGATCGCAATTCACTAGTCATCGATACCAGAAATTGTTAGAAACTTAAAGCGTACGTGCCAGTATGATTGATGTTGGCGCTTGTTGGGATAATGTGGTAGTTGAACATTTTTGAAGCCTTAAGCATGATTGGATATTTAGAATCCACCAACTAACGCGTGTGCATATGGCAAAAGATGTGGCGGCTTATATGAGGTATTACAACTTTGAAAGGCTACATACGAAGAATGGTGATCAGTCCCCAGTTAACTGCGAAAATTCTCTAAAGAAAGTGCCCTGTAAGAGTTGATCAGAACAAAAACCATGTTGTGATTAGACGATAATTACTAGCGAATGGTAAGGGCTTGACCGTGAGGTCTGGAGGGCAGATACCTGACAGAAAACCAAGACACCAAGTCGCAGGAATTGTTGCAATACAATCCGAAAAGTATCCGAGCGTACCTGTTGAAAGAAGAATTTCAACACTTATGGGATTATGCCTCTCTAACATGGGCAGGGAAATTTATTGGCCCGTAGACAACAAAAGTGATGCTTTCAAAAATAGAACCTATAAAACGTAAAGCAAAAAAATAACGCCAACATAATGACCTCATCCTCAATTGGTTTATCGCAAAAAAGGCCTTTATATCTGGTGTGTCGGAGGGTTTAAATACCGAGGTCAAACAGACGGTGAGAAAATCCTATGGATTTAGAACCTTTAAATGTACTGAAATCCCACTGTATCAAGTGTTGGCGAAGCTACCTGCTCCAAAACTAACCCACGAATTTTACTGAAGAGCCTTAAAATAAAGATGCTTCGCTCATATTTATGGCCTCTGGATTTAGTAAAAAAACAAGGTAAGGGCTGACTAAGAATTTCCTTTAAGTGAGTTAAAATACAATCAACTTAATCGAAAATGCTTAACCAATTCGCCCATTGATTGAGCTTGCCTTAGCAAGTCTGACGCTTCTTTTCTGCTTTTTTCTGCGTCGACAAAGAATTGCTCTGATACATCATTTATGGTGCTAGTATTTCGATTCATTTCTTCTGTTACCGATGATTGTGCTTCAGCTGCAGTAGCTATCTGTGTTGCCATATCCGATATTTTTCTGATCGTGATAGCAATACTAGCAAAGCTTTGAGTAGCCTTATCTGCATCGTGAACACTTGTACTCGCCAAAGCATGACAGCCTTCCATATTTTGAACTGCTGACTGCGTACTTGATTGTAATGTTGATATCATTTTTGTTATTTCTTCTGTGGAACTATGTGTACGTTGTGATAGCACCCTTACTTCATCTGCAACTACCGCGAAACCTCTTCCTTGCTCACCGGCTCTCGCGGCTTCAATGGCAGCGTTTAATGCTAATAAGTTAGTTTGCTCAGCAATACTACTGATAGTTTGCACTATGCTACTAATTTGTTGACTATTGCGATCCAATTCAGAAATAATATCCGAAGCTTTTGATACGTGTAATGCAAGTTCAGTTATAGACTGATGACAGGTATTGGCAAGCTTTCCACCCACTTCACTAGTTTCAACGGTTTCGTTGGAAGCCAGAGCTGTTCGCTCAGCGGTTCCTGCTATTTCTTGAGTTGCTGCTGTCATTTGAGTAACGGCTGCCACTACTTGACCAACTTCGTTTTGCTGCTCACCCGCATGTTTTGCACGTGATTGGGCTGATTGAGACGTCTCATTTGCTTGTATGCTTAATGTGTCTGTTACTTGATTAATTTGAGTAAAAGTACTATGTAGGCGTTGTAAAAAGCTATTAACTTGCTCTACTAGCAAGGAGTCAACATCGTTATTATCAATCTGTGTTGACAGATCGCCTTGGGTGGCTCTTTCAACAGCACCTATTACAAGATTAGACTCAACAAACTGTTTATTACCTTCATAAATATAATAGGTAGAAACTATAAGCGCAATGACTGCAATGATGACATGGTAAACTAAAGGCGCTATCAACCCCAGCTCAGTTTGATCACCCCAAGAAAAAATAGTTATGGGTTGCCCCCATAAGTCCACCCCAATACTTTGACAATAAGTAAAGCTAAGGTGATGAAGCACGGTCAATACGAGAAATACTAGCAAAGGCATAAAATCGCGATAGCGAATCAATATAGTAAAGCCGAGAAAAAACAGAAAATGCCCTTCGCCTAAACCATTTGATTGCTGTACTGTGATGGCAAGCAAACCAACGAGTGCCGTAGCCATAATTAGTCGGCACATGGCAGTGCCCTGCATCGTTTTGTAGGCGATAAAACAAACAGCCGAAATAACCGAACCACCAACTATGCCTAATTTGTAATAACCGTGTTGCCATGAGGTTACAAAAGCAACAATCATCGATACGATGAGTATTGAAATAAGCAGTATTTTGTCAGCACTGTTAAAGTCGATATCGAATTTTTGTTTTAATCCTATCGACATATTTTTGTTATAATATACAAATAAAGTTTTGAACATTTATACGCTCTTGCTTAAAATAAAAGTTTTTACTATTTGTAACCTTGGTTTAACTATTGAAAATTGACAGCTCTTTTTGCAGTGTTTCTGCCGAAAAACTCTCAGGATTATAGGTTTTAATCAACCGCCAACCATTGCTTTTTCTGTGCAATAAATAGGTTTTCCCTAAATGCATTATTTGACTGCTTTGCTGTTGAATATTCAATCCCAACTTGGCTGATAATTGAAGTAGTTCTTCAGGAGAGGTGTGATATCCAACAAATGAGGGGTGAAACTTTTTTGCAAAATCTGATGCTAGTGCGGAACTACTGTCAATATCAATATCCACAAAAATTATTTGTGGCCAATAGGCCTCGTTCTGCTGTGAATTTAGTAGCCGCTGAAGTATTGATAGTGTCATCGGGCAGACGTTACTACAACCACGAAAACCAAAAAAAACTACCGCACTATTAGTGCCGTTTTCATTTAAAAAAGGAGGGTCTAGTTGTTTGTCTGATGTTAATGGAATTAAAGGGATATAGAAAATAAAGACTATTAATATAAGCCAAAGTGTAATCCCTATAGCTATTCCTTTTTTGTCTTTACTGAGCATACTTAGCTCTCTATCATTGTTATTTCAGAAGCATAGAAGACTTACATACATATGTCAATTTTCAAAAACATCTCCAATATTCCATAAACCCTCTTCATATTAGCCAGATTCCCAACTAATAAAGATGAGCCCGATTCGAAGGCACTCTCATATTGGAGAAGACTGTTTGTAGGTTATTATTCACTGCACATGTTAGGGTTATCATTTGTTAGATTTAAATATAGTAGTCATTAAGGCGTTATGAAATTTTAGCGCCGGCATAGCTCCGTAAAAGGCCAGGCTAGTTATCAAACATAGTTAAAGCACTAGGGGGGTACCCCCCCCCCTTTGATCAACATTTAGGCACATTTGCTAATGACGAAAGATAATAATATTAAAACAAACTCTGTTAGTAGTGGCGTTATAGCGCCCAATCCACCTCCTGCAATCAAAACACCCGTTAGAATAATCGTAATTACTGCGATTTTAGCTGTTTCATTCTACGTTTTTGATTTATCTCTACCGCTTGGTGTCGCTGCTGGGATTCCCTATGTGGCGCTGGTAGTAATGGGTGTTTGGTTTTCAAAAACCAAGCATATATATTATCTGGCTGCTCTAGCATCTTTATTAACTGCGGTTGGTTACTCGTTTTCCTCTGAAGGAGGTATTTTTTGGGTAGTTTTGTTAAACCGCATCCTGGCTTTATTTGCCATTTGGACGGTAGCTTTCCTCCTTGTCGATTTACGAGATCGATCTAACGCTCTTAAAATTAGCGAGAAACGCCTTTCGAACATCATGGACAACGTCGCCGATACCATCATTACCTTTGACGAACATGGGAATATTGAATCCGTCAACCTCTCCGGCGAGAGTCTCTTCGGTTACACGGAGTCAGAACTGGTAGGCAAAAATATCAAGGTACTGATGAACAAGTCCGACCACCGAAAACACGATATCTCCCTTGCCAATTATCTGCGCACCGGCCAAGGTAAGATAGTTGGAAAAGGTTTGAGTGAGGTATTAGGCCAACACAAGTTAGGATCAACCGTTCCCCTCGAAATGTCTGTCAGTGAAATGCACTCATCTGAAGGGAGAAAGTTCATCGGCACCCTGCGTAACATCACAGAGCGTCAAAAGGCAGAGGCACAGCTCAACTATCAGACCAGTTACGATGATTTGACAGGTTTGATGAACTGCCGTGAATTTGAATTCCGG
>JBLHNZ010000141.1:0-8897 GCA_047623245.1 Oceanicoccus sp.
GTATTTACCAGTTTGCAAGTGGACCGAGGGTATTGTTGCGTTGCACTGTTCAATAGATCTCAGATTAACCCCTGTTTAGTTGGGGGGATAAAAGTTCCGTTCGAAATATTAATTATAAGTAATGTTGGTTTTCTTGACCTTTACAATGAGCAAGCTGTGAGTTAATTTCAGTGCGACTTAGAAATAAAAAACTTTCGATCAATAATAATTAATAATAAAATGGGGAGTATATAGCCAATGGCAATAAACATCGTTGTGCCCAGTCTGCTAGTATTAACAATTTCCAGTATTATTACTTCTTCAGCGGTTGCACAAGACCGAAAAATTGAAGAGGTGGTAGTCACTGCCGAAAAACGCGAAGCTACTGTTTCTGACACATCCATCTCAATTACGGCATTTACGGCACAATCTATTGAAGACTTTGGGATTCAGAGTGCCGATGAATTGATTAACTATATTCCAGCGACTACCCGAGATTCGTACGATATCCGCATTCGTGGCGTTGGTCGCAATTTCCGGGCACTCGGTGGTGATGCCGGTGTTGCCACTTATTATAATGGCATTTACTCGCCCGATTTTGGTATTGCGTCTTCTGAGGGTGGCCTTTATGACCTCGAGCGGGTTGAAGTACTGCGAGGACCACAAGGTACTCTCTATGGGCGTAATGCCATCGGTGGTGCACTCAATTACGTCACCAAGAAGGCGACTTATGATGTCGAAGGAAATGTTCGCGTTCAAGTAGGTGACTTCGATACCCAGGAAATTTACGGTGTATTGTCGGGCCCTATAATAGCAGACAAATTGGCTGCAAGGCTCGTAGTGTCCAAGCGTGATAGAGATGGGTGGCAAGATGGTTTAAACGGTTATGATACCGACTCAACCGATGATCAAAATGTCGCCCTGTCTCTGAACTGGATGGTGAGCGATGCTGTTGAAGTCAACTTCCGGGCTAACGATCGTGAATCTGATCGAATTATTGGTAATGATGTGTTGATTAGTGAAGGCGCCGGCGATACTCGTGGAATTAGAAGCACTGATCATTATGTGCTGGGGTTTCGTGAAGTTGCCCCGGGGACGCCCGGTGGGCAAGCCTTTACTGAGCCGAATACCGGTGAAGTTAAGTGGGGCGCAAACATTCGAGAGGGCGTTGACAGAAATGCCTGGCCACATCAGCCTAATGCAGCCTACGGTCAAGATGGCCTTGCTAAGGTGATCAACGGCGCGTCAAAATCAGATCCTAATCTTTTAACAACGTCCAACAATGAAGGCGGCGATTGTGATGTGTTCCCCAGCACAGAGAATAGTTGTAATGCGGAATATTTTGGCCATAGATCAGGGCATTTAGAAGTCAAGTGGAATATTAATGAAGAGATGAGCTTGACCTATCTCTTCGGCCATACGGATTTCGATTATACCTACAATCAGGACATTGACTATTCAGACGCAGATTTTAGTAAGTACCGTCAAACCGTTAAAGAAGACGTTTCAAACCGGTCTCACGAACTGCAATTACAATGGTCGCTAGGTGATAGTTGGACAGCAACATCCGGTCTTTACTTTTTCGAGGAGGGCCGAGATCAAGACTACAGTCTTACCAACTCCACCAACCGTTATAAAAATGCCGTCACGTACGGCGCGTTGGAGGGTTTTATTACCCAGAGAGCTGGCGGTTTCTTAGGATCTCAGGTGCCACTCGGTGGGGCGGCTGATCATGCGACGGGTATTGGTACATGGGACGGCGATCCTCGCGGCGATGCTTATCACCATCAAAATCGCTTGGAAAATCAGGCTGCTGCGGTGTATACGCAGGGAACCTACGTCTTCAACGACGAGTTTAGTTTGGTGCTAGGGCTGCGTTGGGCCGAAGATAAGAAAAACGCGGTAGAGGAAAGGATACTCTACTTCGAAGAGCTACCTGGCAACCCAGCGGGTTCTTTTATGAACTACTTACTGGCTCCGACTACTGCCTACGGTTTTCCTTGTGGGGTGTCGAGCAACGTTTTGGAGTGTTTTTCGGGATCATTTGATGCGACCGGTATGGGTCTAACTAACGCAGACTATGGCAGAACACCTTTGTCGCAGCTCAACGTTATTATGGGCCGTGCAACGTGGGCCGATGGTGGCGGTATCGATCCAGTGTGTGATTTGCAAGATGCCAGCTGTACTACACCGTTATTGTTGGGTGGTATTCCTATGAGTCAAACGTCGCGGACCAGTGGCAAGGATACCTGGAGCGATGTCAATTACCGGGTTAATCTGGATTGGACACCTAACGAAGATATGCTGTTATATTTCTCAGTGACGACTGGTTACCGCGCTGGTGGTTATGCTCTGGGTGTCACTGATTCAAGAGATGTGCCACGCGACTCTTCAGGTACACCGGCCGCTGGCGTGACCGTGTTGGGCGACCCTTTTGCCTACGATGAAGAAACAGTAGTGTCGCTTGAAGTTGGTTATAAAGGCATGCATTTGGACGATACCTTATCGTTGAATCTCTCTCTTTATCGGTACGATTATGATAACTATCAAGATCGTCTCAATGTTTTTGACCAGAATAGAGGGCGTTCGGTGGATATCGTGCAAAATGCCGACAGTGCGATAAATATGGGTTTTGAAGTAGAAACCATGTGGTACCCGACGAATGAGCTGAGTATTGGTGGAAATTATAGTTATACCGATACGGAGTATTCAGACACCTATCTGGTTGTTTTAGATAATCAGCCCAGTGCACCAGAATCGCTATTTGGCAACGCCACAACGAATCCAGACCTGTACGTCGTTGATGCGGAAGGTTCCGAACTGAAGCGTATCCCTAAGCATAAGTTTACCGTATGGGGTTCCTATGAATGGCAGACAGAATTTGGCCCGATCGCCTTGCGTGCTACCTACGCCTATACGGGCGAAATGCAGTCAAATGGCGTTGCCGACGACCTGGACCTGGTTGAAGACCGTTTTCAGCTCGATACCAGTGTTGGTTGGTCCAGTGTGGATGATAAGTGGAAGGCACGCCTTTTCGTTGACAACGTGACAGATGAAAATAACTTGCGCGGAGTAACAACGGGTAACGAAGGCACTAACTACAACATGAGGGGTACCTATCTTTATCCTCGGTACTATGGCCTTGATGTGACATATAGCTTTGGTGGCTGATAAACATCGGTAATGTGATAGTAGTAAAGGGCAAGCCCGGAAACCGGTGCTGCCCTTTTTTTTGCTTTTCATTTTTCAGTGATTCGTTGTCTCTTAACTATTGGGTAGGTCGGCTATCGCCTTTCGAATGTTTGCGAGCTCGCAACCCACCACCGAAACCTGTGTGTAACCCATCCTCTGTAATTGCTCTGCAGCAAAGGTCGCACGGGCGCCCGTAGCGCAGTGGAGGTAGATGTATTTGTTACAATCAGGAAATGCGCTGAACGCTTTCATTTCCAGCATACCTCTGGGGATATTAAGCGAGTTTATATCGGCTTGTCCTTCAATTTCAGCCGGTTCTCGAACATCAATAACAACGCCGCCATTGCTTGCTATTTCTGTTGCTGCCAGTTCGGCGGTGACAAAACGCACGTTAACGCGGGCTTCAGCTAGAATTTCAGGGATTGTTTTTAGCATGTGAACTCCTCTTCCAAATGTATAGTCGGCTTTTTGAGCCGATGTGTTTTGAATACGTTTTTCTTCAACATATAAGTCAAGTCACTTATATTATATTAGTTTTTTCTAATTTATGTATCTTTATATTATTTTTATCTAATATAATAGCCGTCGTATTCCATCACTTTATTTTTTCGGCGCTATTATTTGGATGATTGCTATTACCAAGGACAGTCAGTTTGTTATTGAGCCATTCGAGCACGCCCGTATTTGTCGTGTTCGCGCGAAGGTTGGACGACCGCTGTCACGTAGACACTTAAACGAAAATATTACCCAGAGCTTTTGCTATGAACATGAAGAGCCCCATCGATAAGTTGGTCGCCGCTAGTCTGTCAGGAGGATTCTCGATGGCATTTATTATTCTATCGATCGTCTTGGGCATGATTGCGCTTAACTATACTTCCAGAGAAGAAGAGCCACAAATTGTCGTTCCCATGGTAGACGTATTGGTCGAGTCTCCAGGATTATCCGCCAAACAAGTCGCAAGACAGGTGACGATTCCTCTTGAAAAACTAATGGCTCAAATCCCTGGTGTTGAAAACGTCTATTCGACGTCGAGTACCGGAAAAACGTCGGTCACTTTGCGTTTTTATGTTGGAGAAAACCGCGAAGAGGCCATTCTAAATACTTACAATAAGTTATATTCCAATCAAGACACAATTCCCCCTGTAGTCGCTAACTGGTTAGTTCGCCCCGTCGAGGTTGATGACGTACCTATCGTGATGCTGGCCTTGTGGAGCGACGATGCTGCAAGAATGAGCGATTTTGAGTTAAGGCGAGTGGCTGACGAAATCTCCACGTCGATTCAAGCGATTAGCGATACCAGTGAGGTGCATGTAGTCGGCGGGCGTCCCAGAACGATTCGAATATTGCCGAAGCCCGAGAGTTTGGCTGCGCATCAGAGTACGAGTGGCGACATTGTTAGCGCTCTGCATGTTTCCAACGTGCTAACTAGCGCGGGTTATTGGTCATTAAGCAACGAATCACTGGTTCTTGAAAGTGGTGACTTTATTCGTTCCGTTCAAGAGTTAAGACAAACCGTGATTAATGTTGTCGACGGTTCCCCGGTATTTTTACAAGACGTGGCCGACATTATCGACGGTCCCGCAGAGCCCAGCAATTACACATGGATCGATTTTTCGCAGTCCTATTCGCCAATCGCTGGCCAGCTCGAAAATTTCCCGATGGTTGCCATCAGTGTTGCCAAACAGCGGGGTAGCAATGCGGTAAGTGTCGCAAAGGATGTCCACGACCTAGTGGCCAGCTTGAAAGACCAGCTGTTGCCAAAGACCGTGCATATCGAAGTGTTGCGTGATTATGGTTCTACCGCAGACGAAAAAGTCGCAAATTTAACGGCTAGTCTGGCTTTCGCTGTGTTTACGGTCGTCGTATTTATTGGTGTGTTTTTGGGCTGGCGTCCAGCGCTGGTTGTAGGGATTGCGGTACCCATTAGCTACGGCATAACCCTAGCGTTAGATATGGCTTTTGGCTACACGATTAATCGAGTTACTCTATTTGCTCTTATTCTTTCACTTGGTCTCTTGGTCGATGATCCGATAACGGGTGTAGACAATATTGAACGGTTTTTGAAAACGAATAAAGGCACGAGGCGTGAAAAAATTGTTGCTGCTATTTCGGAGATCAAAATACCACTTCTAATGTCGACGCTCACTATTATTCTGGCATTTATTCCACTGGCCTTTATTACCGGCATGATGGGGCCGTATATGGCACCCATGGCTTTTAATGTTCCTATTAGTGTTGCCACGAGTACCTTTATTGCGTTTTTGGTTACACCTTGGTTGTCGAGTAAAATTTTAGTTAACCGAATTTCAGACGAAGGAGATGCAATATCTGCGACTAAAAAAGCGGCGCTGCAGAGCCCGACTGAAGTTCGCAATGGCGAATTGGAGAAAGCTAACGATGACGATAAAGTTGAGAACGAGAACGAGAACGAGAACGAAAGCGGACTGCTGAATTTTTACCGAAAACTGTTAGGGCCGTTGCTGACCAGTAAACGTAAAGCAAAGTACTTGTTATGGGGCGTCCTGGTACTTTTTGTGGTTGCTGCGCTCTTGCCGGTATTGCGCCTCGTACCGCTAAAGTTACTACCTTTTGACAATAAGAACGAGCTGCAAGTGATTATCGATATGCCTGAATCTTCCACCTTGGAGCAAACAGCGGGCCTGGTGCAACAAGTGTCTGGTATTACCCGGCAGCTTAATGAAGTGGAGGCTGTTGCGAGCTTCGTGGGTGTGCCATCACCCATCGATTTTAACGGTATGGTAAGGCATTACTACCACCGGTCTGCGCCTTTTATGGCCGATATGCGGGTAAAGTTAATCGATAAGGAATTACGCCAACATCAGTCCCATGCTGTGGTCTTACGCTTACGCGAACTGTTAGCGCCACTGAATGTAAGCGGTGTCGAAATCAAAGTCGTCGAAGTACCCCCAGGACCTCCGGTGTTAAGCACACTGGTAGCAGAGGTGCGCGGTACAACTCTGACGTCTTACGACGAAATAAGAGCCGCCGCAAAGCTTGTACAAGAACGCTTGAAACGCGAAGCGTTCGTTGTCGGTGTGGACACAACGGTCGAAGACGAACAGCGTCGATTGCGTTTTGTTACCGACAAGCAAAAAGCGGCATTATCGGGTATCTCTACTCTCGATATTAACAATACCTTGTTAATGGCCAATCAGGGGTATCGAGCGGGTTTCCTGCAAACGGAGCGCGAGGCGAAACCCTTGCCAATAGAATTACGGTTGTCATTGGCTGAGCGTTCGTCTATCCAAGATCTACAACGCTTACAGGTAAGAGGCAGGCCGGGAATTGTTAAAACCAGTTCTGATAGCGGTTTGAAGACTGCCGCGCAGCCGTCGGTGCCATTGGGAGAATTGGGCGAGTTCGATTTTCAGCTGTCAGATAAATCCATTCATCGCAAAGATTTACAGCCGGTAGCCTACGTGGTGGCAGAGCTATCCGGACGCACGCCAGCAGAAGTTATTGCCGACGTAAATGCCGATTTGGGTAGTCCGGCCGGAGAGGCTGATGACTGGCAATCGAGGCATTTTTTGCAGCCTGGTTCCGGCGATGGCTGGAGTATTCCCGACGGTATAAATATTGTCTGGACGGGAGAGGGAGAATGGAAAATAACCGTAGATGTTTTTCGCGATATGGGGTTTGCCTTTATTTTTGCTTTAGTTGGAATATTTTTTGTTCTGAAAATTCAAACATCATCGACGAGTCTATCGTTAATTATTATGTCGGCGATTCCTCTGACCATTATTGGAATAATGCCCGGTTTTTTTCTGCTCAATCAATTTGGCGACCGTCAAATTGGCGGTGCTCCAGATCCTGTATTATTTACTGCAACAGCAATGATCGGCATGATTGCTTTAGCGGGAATTGTGGTTAGAAATTCCTTGATACTGGTGGAGTTTATTACCCAGGCTCGCGGACGAGGCCTGCCTCTTCACGAAGCATTGATCCAGGCGGGTGCGGTGCGAATGCGCCCGATTTTACTCACAGCGGGAACAACGTTATTGGGGAGCGTGGTGATCATACTAGACCCAGTATTTAGCGGCCTAGCTCTGGCAATCATGTTTGGTATCATTTCATCCACCGTTTTTACATTGCTCGTGGTGCCCGTTGTCTATTCGTTAGTATTCAAAGACGAGCAAGAAGTCGTCGCGTAAAACCGAAACAATATTGAGGTGTAAGTTAATGAATTTTCGTGTGACTAAATTCGCTATTCCCGTTATAACGATCATCGCCATTCTGGTTGTTGTCGCGTGGTTTGGTGGTGCTTTTACCAATAAAGTGTCTCCGGGAGTCACAACAGTAAAGGAAGAAACATTGCCGTCTGTCGTTATTGTCATTGAACGCAAGCAGCCGCTTTTCGAGCCCGTGCCAGCGACGATAAAGGCGAAGCAAACAACGATTATCTCATCGCGCATATTATCTCGAATTGAAAAAATCCATGTCAGTGCGGGAGCTAGAGTGAATAAGGGTCAATTGCTCATTGAGCTAGAAAAGGAAGAGCTGTTGTCTCGTGCCTCACAGGCTATGGCGGCGATTAATACCGTGAAGGCGCATTTACTGGAGGCGAAACTGTCCTTTGAGCGCGCTCTTGAACTCAGTCGTTCAGGGGTGATTTCAAAAGCCGATATGGAAAATGCTCAAGCAAGGCACGATGCGTTGACCGCTGAGCTCGTTACGGCTCAGCAGGGGCTAAAAGAAGCTGAAGCCGCCTTAAGCTTTGGGCAAATTCATGCGCCCATTAACGGAAGAATTGTCGATCGTTTTGCCGAACCAGGCGATACCGTCCAGCCGGGCGCACAATTGTTAATATTGTACAATCCTGTTTCATTGCGTGTGGAAGCGAACGTAAGAGAGCGACTGGCACTGTCATTGAGTGTCGATCAGCCGCTGAAGGTCAATATTCCGGCGCTAGATACTGAGCTTATGTCGGAAATTGAAGAGCTGGTTCCCGCTGGAAATTCCGGATCGCGAAGTTTTTTGGTAAAAAGTCGCCTAAAATATAGCGAAGGATTATTGCCCGGTATGTATGCACAATTGCTGGTTCCCGCCGGAGAAGAAAGTCTATTGTTAATACCTGCAGAAAGGGTTGCGAAGGTGGGACAATTGGACATTGTATGGCTAGATAGCGATGGCGTTTCCGAGCGGCGATTTGTACGCACAGGGAAACATGTTGGCGATGGCTTGCTGGAAGTGATTTCCGGTTTGCAAAAAGGTGACAGGTTACTGAGTGTACCAAACTGATAGTGATCGTATTCTAAATAGGTGCTGCGTGCGAATTGAACTATTTGCAAACTTGGATTCAGCAGTCGTTTCCCCCGATTCTTTAATAGGCCAGTCGATTCGGCTAAACCGCAAAATTTGACGGTTTTTCCGTACGTTTTGTGTCCACATAAATGCCTAATTAGTGCCTATCCAGAAATAGACATTTTTTGACGATGTCGTTGCGAGCGGTAGCGCGGCAATCTCCTGCAGGCCACTCCAATGCAGGTAATGACGGTCACTCTGCGCCATGAGATTGCCGCGCTTCGCTCAAAGACGAATAGACAACAACCTGTCATTGCGAACGCAGTGTGGCAATCTCATCGAGGCGAAGTACCAAGCTAAGTACAGATTGCCGCGCTACCGCTCGCAAAGACGAATAAACAACAACCCGTTCATTGCGAACGCAGTGTGGCAGTCTCGTCGAGGCAAAGTACCAAGCTAAGTAC
>JBLHNZ010000142.1:0-8871 GCA_047623245.1 Oceanicoccus sp.
GGCCCGAATTCGCGCAGAACGGAAAGTCTCAAGTTAAAGTCTGGCACCTGATGAATCACGCGGCAGGGTTGTCTGGAATGGATCAACCGACAACGGTGACCGACATGTATGACTGGGACAAGATGACCGGAGCTTTAGCGGCACAAGCCCCATGGTGGGAGCCGGGAACTGCGACTGCCTACCACGCTTTAACACAAGGTTACTTGATCGGGGAGGTTGTCAGAAGAATCACCGGTAAAACGCTGGGCCAATACTTTAACGAAGAAATTGCAAAGCCACTCGATGCAGATTTCTATATTGGGGTTCCCGAGTCTGAATTCACAAGAATATGCGATCTCATTCCCCCTCCGGGCGATACGTCGACGATTTCGAATGGTAAAGAAGGTTCAATTGCTGATAGAACGTTCAAAAACCCATTGGGCAACGCGCTTGATTCAAGATCTAATGCCTGGAGAAAGGCTGAAATTCCCGCCGCTAACGGACATGGTAATGCGCGTTCCGTTGCGAAAATACATTCCATTCTCGCCTGTAAAGGACAAGCGCAAGGTGTTCAGTTACTGTCAGAAAAAACCGCCGAGTCGGTAATGATTGAGCGCATTGCAGGAATGGATATGGCGCTCGGAATGCCCGTTAGGTTTGGGCTGGGTTTCGGGATAAATCCAGTGGAGAGAATTTTATCGCCCAATGAAAATGTATGTTTTTGGGGCGGGTGGGGCGGCTCTCAGGCATTAATTGATCAAGACGCGCGAATGTCGTTCTCCTACGTTATGAACAGAATGCACGAAGGGTTAATGGGCGACATGAGATCGTACAATCTCAGTCAGGCGGTTTATAGTTGCCTCTAGCTGAATTAAACAATATTGAAGTTGAGTCCGATGTCTTAACAATATGGGAAGTTTCTTCAGAGAGTTCGAGCAACAGGAATGATTCGGCAAACGAGGAAACGCTGTCGAAACTATTACGATGAGAAAATTGATTTTCTGAGAATGACGACGAGCGTACTAATTAGTTCCCATCCATAAATGGCAAAACGTCGTCGTTGCGAGCGTTAGCGCAGCTATCTGATTTTTCTACCGTAGTGATAGTTATGTAGTCATTATAACGCCCAAGATTGCCGCGTCGCTACGCTTCTCGCAATGTCACTATTTCTGGGTCGGCACTAGTTAGTGCCCATCCAGAAACTCGTCTTTGCGAGCGAAGCGCGGCAATCTCGTGGCGCAGAGTGTACTTGATTACCCGGATTGGTGCGGCCTGCATGAGATTGCCGCGCTAACGCTCGCAATGACGTCATTAAAAACGCCTATTTCTGGATGGGCACTAGTTAGCGCAATGCACCAAGTGCTTCTTAACGTTTCGGGTGAAATTATTCAGTTAGATGATTCTTTTTTGGCGTTGATGCATAAAATACCATCGACATGATAATGAGACCGCCGAATAATACACTCAATTCGGGGATTTCATCGAGCAGGACAATGGCCAATAGTATGGCGTATAACGGTTCCAGTGCGACACTGACGCTGACTAGTTGCGCTTTCAATTCAGTTAGGCATCGGACTAACATGGCCTGGGGTAGGGCAGTAAAGAACACGCCTAATACCAGCAGTAAAAGCCACTGATTTGGATTTGGAACCGGCGCCAAGAGTATAGACGCCGGAAGCATACACAAGCCTGCAGCTAGATGCTGGTAGAAAGTGATTTGTAGGAAATGATAGCGTCGTACAAATTGCCTGTTAACGATGGTGAAAAATGCAAGTAGTAAACCGGACAAAATTGCGATCGACAGAGCGAGGGTTTGCTCATTTCGAAAATTCCACTCGGGCACCAAAAAACAGATGCCGACGAAAACCCCCGCCGCGCTGATAACGCTTTTACGCTGTAGTTTTTCCGAAAAAATAAAAGGTTCGAGAAAAGTCACAAACATGGGGTAGCTCGCAAATCCCAGTACGCCTATGGCGACTGTCGACATCTGGATGGACGCAAAAAATGCGAGCCAATGTAATGCTAGCAAAACGCCGCTGATAGCCAGTAGAAATACGTCTTTTTTCCGATCGAGCCCTACCTGTACTCTTAGCATTTTCATTACTAACAGTAGCGCCAAAACAGTGAAACAGGAACGGCCAACTATGATGCTCGTTGGATTCATCGTTAACAGCTTGCCAAATAGCGCTGTGGCTCCGAGTAAGACAACGGCAAAATGGAGTTCGATAAGGCTGGCTCGTTGAGGCATGTTTTTTTGTATTGTGCTGGTAAGGTAATTGATGTGGTCTATTTTAGTGTGATTATCTACCGACGTATATTGGTCGGTGACATTAATAGTGAAAAGGGAGGCTCGACGAGAGCTTATGCGTCAAATCTAGAGAAAAGAATGGCCGTCGTATTATTCGGATATACTGAAAAGGGCGAGAGCCCTAACGCGAATTCTTCTTGCTGTGCACGAAGATGCACATGTTAAGAAAAGCCCCTTACTAAAAGAGGGTCATAAGAGCTCGATATCAACAAAAAGGCAAATGGTGGATAACTTCGATTATGGTGGACTATGCAGCAGAATCTGAATCAACGTTGCGACTGACTGTCTTTTTTACGGTATTTTCTCTATTGGCGCTATTCGAATTATATTTTCCGCGCAGAAAATTGTTGGTTTCGAAGAGGCAAAGATGGATTTCTAATATAGGTGTGAGCGTTATCAATACGGTATTGGTCAAGCTCACTTTACCGTTGGCTGGCGTTGGTGCAGCGTTATTGGCCCAAGAAAAAAACTGGGGGTTGTTTAATCAACTCGACCTTTCCGATTGGTTGGCTACGCTGAGCTTCCTACTACTATTCGATTTTGCCATATACTGGCAGCACCGACTATTTCACAAGGTTCCCATTTTGTGGCGTCTACATCGTATGCATCATACTGACCTTGACTACGATGTGACTACGGGAAACCGATTTCATCCATGCTCAATTCTGTTGTCGACAATCATTAAAGTTGGTTTAGTGTTGGTTCTGGGCCCATCGGCTATGGCGATTCTTCTCGCAGAAATACTACTCAACGTCACTTCGATGTTTAACCACAGCAATATTTTTATTCCCCGCAATGTCGACAAAGTGGCGCGTCATTTCATGGTGACGCCCGATATGCATCGTGTTCATCACTCGGCAGACATTATCGAACACAATCACAATTTTGGATTTAACTTTCCTTGGTGGGATAGACTATTCGCTACCTATCGGGATCAGCCGGTCGAAAAGCACCCAGATATGGCTATTGGTATTCCTGGTTTTCAAAAAAGCCAAGCAATTAAGCTACTCTCTCTTTTGAAGCAACCTTTTGAGAATAGCGAGAGACGTAAAGACGGCTAAGGCACTCAATAGGTTGTCGATCACACTCTTTATCGATAGCATCTAAAATTGAGTTATATTCCAATTCCTATCAACTATGTGCCATCCAGGCCTTCCACTCTGCGAAAGAGTCTATATAATGCAGCACCAGCGCGCCCGTAGCTCAGCTGGATAGAGTAACTGGCTTCGAACCAGTTGGTCGGGGGTTCGAATCCCTCCGGGCGCACCATATTACACAGCAGTAATGCCTCAGAGCCTCCGTTTTACGGGGGCTTTGTTGTTTCTGGATGTTTGATAGCTTGCAAGAGTGCTTAAAAATTGCGACTGTCTCACCGGGTCGGAAAGTGAACTGGTATCGCATTTTCACTTGGCTAGACGTCTAACGACGTGATTATCTAGATTTCTCGAGCGTATTGATAGGCGGCGGCTCGGGTGGAGAAAATCCTGCTACGGGTTATTTTTTATGCAAGCAGGCATGAAATACCTTTTTAACGATATAACAAAAGTAATGATTCGACGGCGTCCTTCGGCTGCGAGAAAAGAAAATTTAGATCTCTTTATTCCGTCGCTTCGACTGTAATCCATCGGAATGCCGCAGCAATGCTAGTGGGGGAAGCAGTCAGAGGGGAACGCTCACGTATGCCACTCGCTAAACTATAAGTGAGATACTTCCAGAAGACATGGTTATTCCTATACACTCACCGACTGTAATATAACGGCCGTTGTCATGGTGGCTTTGCCTTTCAGGGAGCAGAAATAATTCGCAGTCGTTTGTTTTCCTCTTTAGGCGTCGATGGCACTTTATTGCTTCGGGCTACACATAATAATAAGCAGAGAATAGTTATGAATATAATGTTACCAATGTTGGCATCTGTCTTACTGCTCTGCTTGGTTTCCCCCACTTCGTTTTCTACAGAGATTGTGGAACTACCCTATGAATCTGTAAGCGATGTTCATTGGCAGGGAGGCGAAAAGAATTTTTTTTCAAAGCAATGGAAAGCTCAAGTGGTCACTAATGTTTCTGTTCCCACCATGGAGGTGTTCCGGCCGCTTAGTGGCCATGGCAATGGCGCTGCAGTTATCATTGCTCCCGGTGGCGGACTTTATGCCCTGAGTATTAGCAGCGAAGGTACGGAAGTGGCTAGCTGGTTGGCAGCGAAAGGGTTTACTGCCTTTGTATTGAAATATCGTCTCGTACCTACCGGGGAAAATGGAGTTCAGGAAGCGGCTCAGGCAGGAATAAATATTCTCAACACGGTAAAGCCGGTATTGCCTCTTTCGATAGCCGATGGATTAGCTGCGGTACGTCATGTACGATCTCGAGCCGAAGATTACGATGTTAATCCCGGCAAGATTGGCTTCATGGGATTTTCTGCCGGGGGCGCTGTCACAATGGGTGTTGTGTTTAATTATAAGACAATCAGCCGACCGGACTTTATCGTGCCAATCTATGCATGGATGACGGTGTTTGGAAATTTCGATGTACCGGAAGATGCTCCGCCGATGTTGGCGATCTGTGCTTCGGATGACCAGCTCGGTTTAGCTGCAGATAGCATAAAATTACTTAGTGCGTGGTTGGAAGCAAAAAAACCGGCTGAATTACACATGTTTTCCAAAGGCGGGCATGGATTTGGGATGCGCAAGCAGGGCATTGCCGCAGATCATTGGATTGATCGGTTCTACGAGTGGTCTGTTACTGAGGGGATAGTTATGCCCAAGGTTTCGTCTGATCATCAGCTTTGATGTTAGCATTAATCAAAAGTTGCATGGCTAATTTCGGGTCATTGGCAAAGAACGGTATTGTCTGTCTGTTGATAAGACGTCTTCCCAACAGACTGGCACGAATGCAAAAGAGCCTCGCACTCTGGGGCTTATCTATTTCACAGTTTGGAGAAACCTATGGAACTCATTCTTATACGACACGGTTTACCTGAAAAGCGAATCAATGACGACGGAACCCCTGCAGATCCTCCCTTGTCTCAAACAGGGCAACAACAAGCGGACAAGGTTGGGGATTGGTTAAAAAACCGGGAAATCGACCGAGTATACTCCAGCCCAATGCAGCGAGCACTGCAGACAGCGACACCATTATCAGTGCACAAAAATCTTCCTATCGAGGTGCATGAAGGCGTGGCTGAATACGATAAAAAATCGAAATTGTATATTCCGGTAGAAGAGCTAAAGGAACTCGATTACGAGCGGTGGAAGAGGGTGATGGCCGGCGAGACGGAGATCGATTTCCCTAAATTCGCGAAAACGGTTTGCGATAGCCTCGAGGAAATAATTGAAGACAATAAAGGCAAACGCGTGGCCGTTACCTGCCACGGAGGAGTGATAAACGTATGGGCCGCCTATGTACTTGGCATGGAACCCCGGATGTTTTTTAATCCCAACTACACCAGTATCAATACTTTTATGGCAGCCAGTTCCGGGGAAAAGTCGATAGTTACCTTAAATGAGCACAGTCACTTACGGTGATTTTGATGCCCAAATAGGTACAGAAAATCTTGCTCAATCGACTTTTTTCAGTGGATTAGATTAGTTTCACATTAAATTATTTATCATGTAGACTAATCATAAGGTCTAGTTTTTATTATCGTCGAAAGACCACAAGCGCTTGAAAAACCCCCAAAATATAAAGCCGGGGGATCGCGCAGCAATCACGATCTAGCGATGGTTAAGTCGGCAGCTAAAACGAGATAGTAATTAGCGCCGCTCATTTTATGACAATATAACTCCGTTCCATAAAAATGGAAAATTGATTCTTCCACAGTTTTTAGACTCCAGAGGTTGGCCGTATGATTGTAGAGCACAAAATTGCTTTTACTAAAACCCAAGTAAAGATGATGGATTGTTGGTATGCATGTATTCAGATGCTTTGTTCCTGTGAGGCTGGTTCTAAGACGAAGCCAAAGGGTCCGGCTGCTAAAGCGCATCGCGCTCCGTTCTTTCTGGCGGGTATGATCGGTCAAAAGCTCGATTTCGCTTCTGCTGATGGGGATGCAATCATGGCAGAAAACGGCTTGACTGATATATCTTCCAACATAGACACGAATGACATCGCCACTTTGGCTACGAACCTGCAGACATATGGGCCGATTATCGCTGGAGGTACGTTCGGCATGAATAGGGCAGGACATTTTATTGTAATTTCTGGCTGCGACACGGCTACCGGGTGTGTTTCAATTTACGATCCCGCCTGGGGTATGGGTAAAGATACCAAACCGTGGACTTATATCGATCAGCATAGCTGGGGAAGTATGGGTTCAGCGGGGGCATTTATCGCGCATGATTCTGCTGATTTTTTCAACCAACCAACGCGTACTCGTAGATAGTCACGATTGGGTGTAGCGCGTTCCTGAGGAGCGTGTTGTAGATAAAAAGTCGAAATAGGGTAAGGTTTGTATTTTTTAAACATTCAGTCAGCGTAGAGAGAAACGCGATTTTTTGTCAAGAATAATAAAACGACTAATTGACATGAACCTTCCCAAAATAGGTCCGGCCTTTTTAGTGACTGCAGCCTTTATCGGCCCAGGAACCGTTATCACGGCATCCTTGGCTGGTGCAAATTATGGCTTTAGTTTACTTTGGGCGCTTTTGTTTGCCGTTGTTGCTACTATTATTTTACAGGAGATGGCAGCGCGTCTTGGCATCGTTACTCAACAAGGCTTAGGCGAAAACATTCGCAACGCTTTTGAACATCCGGTTTTGAAAGCGATCTCGATTTTACTGGTAGTGAGTGCCATAGTCATTGGCAATGGCGCCTATCAAAGCGGCAATATTTCCGGTGCTAGCCTCGGGCTCGCAAGCTTAATAGAATTAGAAAGTATATTGGGATTAGCTTCCACTGTGTTGTGGCCGTTTTTGATCGGGGCAATTGCGTTTCTTCTATTGTGGACAGGTAGCTACAAAGTCATAGAGAAAGCCTTAGTTGTTCTAGTGGCTTTGATGAGCCTAGCGTTTTTGCTAACCTTACTTATTGCCCAGCCCGATTTTTCACAATTAGTTTCCGGTTTGTTTAGTCCAAGTATTCCCTCCGGTGCCAGCCTAACGGTAATAGCGTTAATTGGGACAACGGTTGTTCCTTATAACTTGTTTTTACATTCCGCTAGTGCAAGCCAAAAATGGCAGTCGCCAAAGCAATTACCGGATGCTCGCAAAGATTTATTCCTTGCAATTCCGCTCGGTGGTCTCATTTCGATAGCCATCGTCTCCACCGCGGCTACCGCATTTTTTGGCGAGTCGGTCACCCTTAATAGCGTTGCAGATCTGGCACCCGCCTTACAGCCAATCGCCGGTGATATGGCAAAAATTCTAATGGCGAGCGGTTTGTTCGCAGCCGGTATATCTTCGGCCGTGACTGCGCCACTAGCAGCGGCTTACGCTCTTAGCGGTATTTTGGGTCTGAATAAACAGCTTGATTCGAATCAGTTTAAATCGATATGGGCAAGCATCATAATTATTGGAGTTTTCGTATCGAGTATCGGTTATCGCCCGATTGAGATTATCTGGTTTGCTCAGGTTGCCAATGGCATTTTATTGCCGGTAGTGACGGTGTTTTTATTGTGGTTAATGAATACAGAGCGACTAAAAAATCATCGAAATAATTGGCTTCAAAATATGCTGGGTTTAGCCGTACTTTTAGTGACATTGATCCTGAGCGGTCGCAGTCTAATGTCGGCATTTGGATTGCTTTGAATTTGCCTACGATGATATTTCTGTATGTTGCTCTAGTGCCTAACAGCCGGAGTTTCAATAGTTAGCCCGTCACCTCTGTGTTTAAGATAGGCTTCAAGATTAGTGTAAGTGTCACTTCCTAACTCATAAGGTTTTGCTCTTACGCCTATATCGCAAGAGCGAAAACGTCGATGGAGTGAACCTAGTGATTGCCACTCCAGACGATAGATCGGATAGCCATTGCTCTGTCCTTGACTAATTAGATCTCCGCGTAACATTTCTCCTACGCTGTCTTCGTGGCAGTTGCTACAACTGAGATTGAGTTGACCTTTTCGTTGGTTAAAGTAACGTTTGCCGTTTTCGATTGAGTTTTTTAGTTTTCCTTCTTGCGCACTATCAAGCTGATTCGCTATTTGTCCACGCGATCGATTGCCAATATAAGCAGTCAAAGCGAGCGATGTTTCACTTTCGTATTCTATGGGTTCCGCTTCTTGGTGTTCCGCTGTGCAATGCTGTATTTGGGCGGTAAGGTTCACAATTTTTCCGAGATGTTTGTTCATTTTCGGAAATGTTGCCGCCACTGACGTAGGCATGTTTTCGTGGCAGGCTTTACAGGACTGACCTGTTGATCCAGCAGATTCGTTAAAGCGCTGCTCGCCGATATCTACCCACAACATACCGGGGTTTTTGAAATCGTCATCTTGCAAGGACTGCGTATCGTCGGATTGAAACTTATAACCGGACTGTGCTTGTACGGTGGTTCGTGTTGAAGATGATGTTGACAGTATTGTTGAAGATGTTGTTGAAGGGCTTGCTGCGTGTGCTTTCGGTAGAACAGAGTTCGACATGATAACAGTGAGGAACAAA